>JACMMB010000011.1 GCA_014379305.1 Akkermansiaceae bacterium | reverse complement strand
TGGTGGCGATCTCATCGATCATCTCACGCGGCCCCGTGAGGTGAATGGTTGTTTGGCGGTGCGTGTAAGACTCGCCAGATGCTAGCAAAAGCGCGGGGCTAGAGGCCCCCAACTCGTAGAACGGGACCAGTGGTTTCCGTCCGGATTCGGAAGGTCCCTCAATGTAGAAGTTGATCACATCACCCGCGAAGGGGACCGCGTCATCTTGCCACTGTGAATCAATGTATGCCCACGACTCAGCGGCTGATTGATCGTTGGGTAGAATGCTGACGATGGTGAGGGTGTTCGTTTCCGCTTTCCGGACCGGACCTCAACCGCTCCTCTTCCCCGAAGACGTGGATGTTTGGAGCAAATTGCCTGTTTGATTTGAATTTCTGCATCTCGACCAAAAGGGTCCGGTCAAGCGGCATTCCAATGTATCACTCAATGGATCACCCCCCATTTGGGAGAGGGTTACACGTTTGACGTGAAAAGGGTGGTATCCGACATTTGCCACGGTCTCTCGACCAAAAACCAATTTTGCGAAAATGCTTTCGCGAAAATTGCAACACCCTTGCACCACCGAAAGATGAATGTTCCACAGGCCAAAAACCTTCACTTCCGAATCTCGTCCGTTTTTCACCACTCAAACGGCTTCGCGTTGGTGGTGACTTTGTCACTCATGATCCTGTTAACGGTCATCGCCGTGGGTTTGCTGACTTTATCCAGCGTTTCTCTAAGAAGTTCTTCGAGACATACCGCCATGCAAACCGCACAAGCGAACGCGCGGATGGCTCTCGTGATGGCAATCGGTCAGCTGCAAGTCGATCTGGGACCTGACAAACGCGTCAACGCATCAGGCGGGCAGTATTCAGGTCCGTCCCCTTCTGTCGTCTCGGCTGCCGTGGACGGAAGGAAACACTGGATCGGGGCTTACAACGCTCACGATTTTAGACAGAATCACCTGCATCCGGGCGGTGAGAAGCAATTCCGAAGATGGCTGGTTTCCGGCAATGAAAATAGCGTAACCGTTCGTGATTCCGTAGCCTCTACAAAAGGAGCAAATGATGTCCTCCTTTTCCAAGGAAGTGCGGCGGGATTTCCAGTTTTAGCCGAAAAGTCAGTATATGCACCAAAAGTCACTGTGAAAATGTCCGACCGGACCGTTGGCGCTTACGCCTGGTGGATCGGCGATGAAAACTCCAAAGCATTGATCAAACCCAATCCGAAACTCCCCGAGAGCTTGGCAAATGTCTGGGGACGAGCACAGGCCGGAAAAAGAACCGCATTCGAGACGTCTGTGGCGCTTGCGGCTTTAGATCCCTCTAATCAAAAACTCGCATTGCTCGCGTCCCCCGCCACATTGGATCTCGCGTCAGAAAGATCTGGCACGGCTTCAGAAACGTTTCACGACTTCACAACGCAGTCTTTTGGAGTCCTATGCGATGTTCAACAAGGTGGCCTGAAAAATGACCTTTCGCTCAAACTTGATGTCCCTGAATCCGCGCGACCGCAGAACGAACCTCTTTATACCGCCGGAACTTCCACCAAACCGGGTATCACCATGGAGGAATTATGGCTTTTTCACAATGTGTGGACCCAGCTCGATTACGATAAAACCTACACCCGCCCTCCACCAATCGGCGGCAAAACTGTTTCCGGGGCTCCTGTGCTAGTTTGTCCCGTCGGAGCGGCAGAAACGATCAATGACGTGTTTCTGCCATATAAGGCGCTTACCTATCCACGCAAACAGCTCATGGTCTCGTTGAAGACGCAGCCCAATGCCCTCACCACCGGTAAATTTGACGTGCTCCTTATCTCCGACATGTTCCTCACTGTATGGAACCCCTACGACATTCCGATCGCTCTTGATCCGAATTCAATTACCACCTCCTCATTCTCAAGCATACCATACTCTTTTGAGATCTGGGGAGGAAACAGTCGTTACAAATCGGTGGATCTAGTAAGTCTTAAGGGGCAACATCAACCACTGATGGACTACGAGTTGGGAACGAAAAACAACGCCAGCAGACCGTCGGATGACCAAGGTGATCCGGTGACCTTGATGCCCGGTGAGGTCATGCTCTATTCGGAAGGAAGAGACGTCGCCCTACTGAAGAACGGTCAGGGAGCGGGTGGCATTGACAATACCCGGACCGTGGCCGCCGGCAAGGCTGGTTGGAACTTCGGCGCAGGCTACCAGTGGAATCTATCCCCCTCATATGGCAACAAAAGCGGAGGAGTGAACTCGAACATGGGGTTTGGAACCCTCAATGCAGCCGACATGCTAGCCTACAAAGTCACACCAAGCAACCGGCTCGTTGGTTGGAGTCAGAACCGCTACTTGGACTGGCAGGACTATCAGGACACAGTCCGCCTCGGAGGGCACTGGCTACAACCCCCGAGTGTGGCCAGCGGATACAAACCGAAGGACTTTCCAGAAATTTTCAGTGGCATACTCACCAAGAAGAATGCTTTGAATGCGGGGCAACTCGCGAATCAGAAGTTTCCTCTCGTACTCTTCAGCTATCAGCTCAAAACCGAGGCGAGTGCTTCGGCTCCGGGGCGATCCGGTCATGGAAATCGGTTTTCCATGAGCCATAATCCGAAGGTCGTTAGGGCGGATTTCAAAAAATTATCCCCTCAGGAACTCGCCTATTCGCCGTACGAATTCAAACTCACTGAACTAAGTGGTTCCTACGCGAATGCGCCTCAGGTCACCCTCGAAAACCGAACCTACATCGGCGGTGGTGAAAATCCCGCACAGGGCGGACAGTCTTTCGTAATCACCCACTCCATCCCTCGGGAACCTCCGTTGTCCTTGGGAGCGTTCCAGCACGCGATCGCCAACGGCTTTAGCGAAAAAATCACTGATAGCAATGGAACGGCAGGAAAGGCATTCGACACATCGAAGCACCTCGCTCCTGAGGTAAACCAGGCGATCGGTAACTCCTACGCGTCCCCTCTGATCGGTAAACGGGAGATTTCCGGATCCATCGACTTTGGCAACGGCCTTCCATCCGGCGGGAGTCAGCCTGCTGCGGATCACTCGTGGCAAGTCAATACGGCGTTGTGGGACTCGTGGTTCTTGTCGAGCATCGTTCAACAGACAGCCTCTCACCACAGTCCGAAGCGGACTGCCAAGCAAGTGTTGACGGATTTCGTAGCAAACGGCACCGACCACAAGCCACTCCCGAACCCCAGCCATCGATTCTGGGGTTCAAATCCTGAAAAAATTGTTGCCGACTTTTTCACGGGAAATACTGCCAAAGCGGATGCCTTTCGTAAGGCTGCCTCAATCATGATGCTGGAAGGCTCCTTCAACGTCAACTCCACCTCCGTGGAAGCTTGGACTGCCCTGCTTTCCTCAAACCGACTTGCCACGGTACCGGTGATTGATATCACTAACGGTAGTATGCCAACACTCCGGCATTCATCAAAAACACCTATCAGTGGACTGCTGACCACCACTGGTGACGAGTTCCAAGATGGCACGCAGTCACAAAACTCCAAACACTGGGTGGGACAACGCGCTCTGTCCGATACAGAAATCAGGAAAACTGCCGAAGCGCTTGTCGAACAGGTCCGACTGCGAGGCCCCTTTCTCTCTCTCTCCGATTTCATCAACCGGCGCCCTTCGGATACGACGGAAATCGCCACCAGTGGAGCCTTACAGGCAGCACTAGACGATCCTCAACGTGGGCCAAACCGCGACCTCGACAAAGATAGCATCAGAGCATCGCCCGCTAACAGCGTGTTCCCGTTTCCCGAAGCTTCCAAGGGCTTCAAATCGACAGCATCTCAGTCACATGTGACCCAAGCGGATCTCCTCACGACCTTCGGCTCGTCTCTATCAGCCCGTTCTGACACTTTCCGGGTGCGCGCTTACGGTGAGGCGCTGGACAGTTCGGGAAATGTCGCCGCCAAGACCTGGTGCGAAGCGATCGTGCAGCGCACTCCAAATTACGTGGACCCCTCTCTGTCCGCTGATAAGCTTCCCGGAGCGGGCAGCGTTAACGAAAGATTCGGTCGCAGATTCGAGATCACATCATTTCGTTGGCTCTCCCATTCGGAAATGACCGCCTAATTCAAATGATACGCTTTTTGACCCTATCGCTCTGTTCGTTGCTCCTTCCAATCGTCGCTTTTGCGCAGGATCCGAATGAGAACGGAATTGAAGTCCGACTGTTTGCATTCGCTCACTTCGCAAAAGTTGATCGGATTCAAATCACCGGGGGCGGGGGCACGCTCTCTGAGCACCCATTGCCTCTTGATCGCTTCAGCGATCCCATAGGCGTGACTTCCCGAGTGTTCGATTATGGTGTGCCAGCCAAAGAATTCGTTCCGATGGGTAGAATCGTCCTACCCGATGTCGGGAAGAAGTTTGTCATCGTGTTTGCACCGACTTCGACAGGCTATCGCGTGTTTCCGGTTAGGACGGATGACCCGGACTTCAAAGCTGATGATACGATCATTTTTAATTTCTCACCCATGGATGTTGGCGTTGAACTGGGTTCCGCAAAACAGGTCGTCCGCTCGATGAAGATTGGAAAACTCCGCCCCGCACCCGCGGTTGGCGCAAGGTTTTTTCAAGCGACATTCTATCAACAAAGTCCAGATGGTCCGCTCATTTTCAACAATACCCGCTGGCCGTCCAGCGACCGTCTGAGGGTCTTCGCATTCGTATTCAAGGATCCAGTCACAGGGAACATGACCTATCGCGACATGCGGGACTGATCTTACCAAACGGCACTCCGGCCAATCAGTAGGCGATGATCGCCCGGTATTTGAATCTCAAGCGAAACAATCACCGCTGCCGAGCCACCACTGACTCTGTCCCTAGTAAACTGAACCTCCCCTGACCCTCTTCCAAAACTATCATGAAACATTCATCCATCTTCCGCCCTCTTGCTTTCTCACTTGTCCTGGCTTCTCCCCTGCTCGCTGCGGAACAACCGTGGATTCCGCTTTTTAACGGAACGAAC
>JACMMB010000093.1 GCA_014379305.1 Akkermansiaceae bacterium | reverse complement strand
TCGATATTTTTCGTCTGCCATGATTCCCAAGTGGGCTTGATCGGTCTCACGCAAATTTCTCTCTTTCACGCTCACTACTCCGAAAGCACCCGGTTTGCCGCTCGGTTGCGGGGCTGTTAAAAAACGGCCAAGTGGCAGTTCGGATCGATAAAATCTTACCGGCACCAAGCGGGCTTCCTTGGCAATCGCCTCTTCCTCAACCTCGCCCTTCAAACCTTTCAGATCCAGCAAAGCCAAGTCCTCATCCATATAAACACCCGCAACATCCGCCTGTATCGATTCCCCACTGCCCGTCTGGATGTAGAGGGCATCTGAAAATCTCTCCACCTCACTCCATTTCGTCAAAACCTGCTTCCCATCCCCGATCACGGTCCCATAGGCCACCTTTCGAGGCCTCTTTCCACCGCTCCAAATTCTCACTGTCGATTTCGCAGCCTCGGCTAGAACCGGCTCCAATGCCTGGTTGAATGCGATCGACTGATCTTCGACCGCCCTTCTTTCAAGCTGACTCATCAGCGGCACATCCTCCTCCCTCTGTGCCGATGCCAATATCGCCATCGATAGCCATAGCCAGCAAATCTTCTTATCTATAAAAATGTTCATCGTGATTTGAATAGCTCCTCGCGTTTCACCAACACAACCTCAATTTCAAGTCTCTCCTCACCCCTGATTATTCCCAGAGTGACCTTGTCACCGACCTCACGCTTCACCAGATACTGCTGGAGGTCCGAGCCTTCATTCACTTCATCATTGTCCACTGACCGGATCAAGTCGCCAGCTCTAAGACCAGCTTCAGCAGCCGGCGAGTTTGGCTCCACTTTCTCAACCGGCACTCCGTTAACGCCACGCTGCATCCCCATCCCGATTCCCAACACAGGCGTCTCCGGATTTGCCATCGGATTCATCTGCAGGGTGCCCCAGGCTTCGCCAGCCAGTAACCGGTCCCAATCCTCGCGGAAGCCATCCACTCCCGCATGATTGTTATTTTTCCACGACCACCCGATTGACGAATTGATCCCCACCAACTTTCCCTCCAGATCAAACAACGGCCCGCCGGAATCACCGCCGATCAGCGTGCAATCGGTCGTAAAATAATTGCCCGGCCCATCCGACATCACCCGCCCGAACCTTACCGGCGGCGTCCTTGCCGGATCGAAACCTGCCGAGTGTCCCAACGCTACCACCCAGGATCCCGCCTCCAAGGGCCTTGACTTACCCAGCTCCACGAACGGCCAGGGTCCTTTATCCACCAACTTGATCATCCCGATATCCTTGGAAAAATTAGCACCAAGCACTTTTCCCGGCCACTTCTTCCCATCCGGAAAATAAACATCCACTTCACCCATCCCTTGGATCACATGCGCCGCCGTCAGAATCAGCCCTTCTTTGGAAACCAGCACTCCGGAACCTGACGACCCCGTCTGCTCTGAAACCAAAGCCACCGTCGCCGCCATTGTTTTCGCCGCCACCTCCCCCACCTTCGTTTCCAATCGCACCAATTCAGCCACGCTCCCTGCAGTCTCGCGCGCGTGGGAAACGCTGCTGATAATGATCCCCAAAAGGCCAAGTCCGAAAAATCTCATCACCTCAAGAACCGACACCATCCCGGGCTTTCGTCTAGCCATTTCAAAGTCGCTCTTCGACTACTTTTCACTTCTTCCCCCTCGCATCCCCAAATAAAGCTCCTATCATTTCGCCGTAACGAAAATGGCAAAACGCAAACAACAAACCACCAACTCCCATGCCAATCCGCCGGTGCCCCGGCGATCAATCAATCCCATCTCGTTCCTTCTTTTCTGGCCTTTCCATCTCCTCAATCTCCTGACCAGAGGCCTGTCCACCCCACTCCGCATCCTCTCTCGCTTCGTTGGAACCCCCGTCGTCGCAAGCCTCTACCTGTTCGCCATCCTGGCCGTTTTTTACGGCTTCCGTTCCTCTGGCTACGATCTCAACAGAATCAACGCAATGCCGGAGAGAACCATCATCCTCGACCGCCAAGGCAACGAAATCGGCAGGATTCACGGTGAAAAACGCTCCCTCGTCCCTCTCACTCAAGTCGCCGATAGCTTCCGCAAGGCAATCCTTGCCCGCGAAGACGAGCGCTTCTACTCCCACGGGGCCATCGACATCATCGGCATCGGCCGGGCGTTTCTCAAAAACCTTCAGGGAAAACGCGAAGGCGCATCCACCATTACCCAACAGCTCGCCTCCGATGTCTTCCAGCTCAAACTCGGGGAAAAGCGCGGTGCTCTCTTCCGCCAACTGGACCGCAAATGCCTCGAAATCGCCATCGCCTTCCGCATCAACTCCGCTCTCTCCAAAGACAAAATCCTTGAAGCCTACATCAACCAGATCAATTGGGGGCGCCAAATCAAAGGCGTCGGCGAAGCCTCGCGCATTTATTTTGAAAAGCATCCTTCCGAACTCACCCTCTCGGAGTCAGCCCTCCTCGCCGGCATCGTCCGCGGCCCGGATGCCTATAACCCTTTCCGCTCGCTCGAAGCCGCGCAGCGCGAGCGCAACACCACCCTTGATCGCATGGTCAACGCCAAAGCCATTTCACAAACCGCAGCCAACGCCGCGAAATCGGACCCCGTCACCGTCCGCCCCGCATGGCGTCGCGAATCCCAACAGTCCTACGCCATGGACGCCATCCAACGCGATCTTGAAATCATCCTTGAAAAGGAAAACATCCAGCTCGGCGGTCTGACCATCGTCACCACCATCGATCAACGACTTCAGACCGTTGCTGAACAGGCAATCGATAAAAAACTCCGCGAAACCGAGCGGCTCTCCGGTTACCCCCACCAAACGCGCGCCGCTTGGCAGAACCTATCCACCGGGAAACGCTCTGAACCCGAATACATACAAGGCGCCGCCGTTCTTATCGAAAACCGCACCGGCGCCGTCCTTGCTCTGGTGGGCGGACGTGATGCCAACGAGTCCCAATTCAACCGCGCCATCCAAGCGCGGCGGCAAATCGGGTCTGTCTTCAAACCTTTCGTTTACCTTGCCGCCTTCGACAAAGGTCTCCGTCCTTCCACACAAATTTCCGACGGCCCCATCTACCGGGGCGAAATCAAAGGCGCTCCCACTTGGCGGCCTAACAACTCCGACGGCAAATTCGGCGGCATGCACCCCGTCTCCTACGGCCTCATCCGCTCCCGCAATACCATGTCCGTCCGGGTCGGAAACTACGCCGGCGTGGCCAAAGTCAAGGAGGTCTCCCGCATGGCCGGCTTCGGCACTGCAATGCCGGAAACACCTTCCTCCTTTCTCGGTTCGTGGGAAGCCACGCCATGGGAAGTCGCCACCGCCTATACGATGTTTCCCAACGATGGCACACGCTATCGCCCCTACCTTGTCGCGGAAATTAAAGATCGCGCCGGCAACATCCTCTACACCACTCCTCCCTTGCCTTACCAAGCTGCCAGCACCGGCTCCGCGTGGTCCGTATCCAAAATCCTTCAGGAAGTCGCGACCTCGGGAACCGCTTCATCCATCCGGCGTCTCGGCTTCGATAAACCCGCCGCTGGCAAAACCGGAACCACCAACGACTTCAAAGACGCCTGGTTCACCGGTTACACTTCCAATCTCACCTGCGCCGTCTGGGTTGGCTTCGATACGCCGAAAAAAACCATCCAGGGCGGCTACGGCGGCACCCTCGCCCTGCCCGTTTGGGTCGATGTCATGAAAACCGCCGATCGGCTCGGCTACAAAGCCGGCGACCTACACTCGAGCATCAACCTTACAAAAATCACCCTTTGCCGGCTCTCTGGAAAACGCGCGACCGCCGGTTGCCATGATGCGAATACCGCCTACGAGGACAAGGTTCCCGCAGACACAGCCCCGGTCCCGGAAGACCTTTGCCCGATTCACCCCGCAAGAGCCCAACCCGTCTCCGAAGACAACCTGCCGCCGCCATCACAAGATCGTGACCCATCTTCCCGCCCACTCAGAGCCCAACCTGTCGAAGAAATCCCGCTCCGCGCCCAACCTGTGGAAAACACCCGGCCCCGGAAAGCTATCCCGGTTGACTGACCGTCATACCCATCCTGCCCAAAAATCCTCCAACAACAATCCTCCGCCACGGCATTAAAAAACAAACAGCTATGAAAATCGGAAAATCCATCACCCCACTTTCCCCTTCCACATCCACTTCCCGCGGCTTCACTCTCTTGGAAATCGTCATCGTCCTTGGCATCATCGCCGTGATCCTCGGCGGCTCCATCGCGGTCGTCGGAAAACTCGGTGATGGCGCAAAGCTTCAGCGCGTCACCTCGGACTTCAATACAATCACCTCCGCCATCTCAACCTACAAGATCAACGCCGGAACCGCCCCCACCACCCAGCAAGGCCTCCAGGCCCTTGTCGTAAAACCCGCCTCAACCCCTATCCCCAAGCGTTGGGTCCAGCTCGCCAAATCCGTCCCTCTCGATCCTTGGCAAAACGAATATATTTACCGCTTCCCCGGTAAAAAAGACCCCTCCGATTTCGAACTCATCTCAAAAGGCCCCGACACCCAGGAAGGCACCGAAGATGACCTCTCGTCCCAAGACTAACTCCGCGCACAGCTCTGAAAAGTGCCTGCGGCGGTCCCGTTTAAGACCGTGGCAGCCGCACCTGTCCGGTCCTTCCCTAGCCGGTTTTACCCTGCTGGAAATTGTCATCGTCCTAGCGATTACCGCGCTCATCATCGGCGGAGCCATCACCACGGTTATCCTTTCCTCCTCGGAACGCGTCCTCCGCAATGCTTCCAGCGAAATCGAACTCCTTGCCAAAAAAGCGCGCACTGCCTCCATTCTTCACCAAACCCCATACGCCATCCAATTTCACCGCGGATCCGTAAAACTCCTGCCTTTTGCCGAAACGATCGACACCAACCGCACCACCGCCCTCGGGAATTCAATCGGCGGCGATGCCAGCGGCAAATCCACAAAGCCTGCCCTACACGAGGAAGTCCCCCTCGACCCCGATATCACGCTTACCATTCGCCATTGGAACACCGGAACTTTTCTCACCCCGACCGAAAACGTCATCCCCATCTGGCGCTTCGATCCCGAGGGGCTTTCCGAGCCTCTCACCATCCGGCTCACTATCGGCCAGAGCTACGCGCAGGACACCTACCATCCCCTCACCGCAAGCATTTCTGAATCCGAGCTTGAAGCCAAATAAAGCCTCCGCCTTGAAGTTTCATCATTCACATTCTGAAAAACGCAACGGCTTCCTGCTGCTGGAAGTCGTCCTCGCCTTGGGCATCTTCGCCATCGCCTGCACCGGCCTCGCCGTCGCTTTTCACCGCATGGCCGAGTCCGCCTCCCTCGCGCAAACCGAACTGCGCATCACCCGCATTCTCGATTCCGCCCTCACCGAGCAACTCTCCTTACCCACCCTTGAGGAAGGCACCACCCAGGTCCCCATCAAGGACTCCGATATCGAACTCGATATCATCATCGAACCCATCGAAGATCTCGAAAATCAGGACGGCGAGTTCCTTCAGGAAATGTTCCATATCAAAATCATTGCCAACTGGTTTGAAAACGGCGCTTGGCAATCCCGCTCCGCCGAGACCTGGCGCTACAACCTCATGTATCAGCCATGAAAGTTTCGCCCCACCGCCGGCAATCTTCCGGGCCTTCGGACGGCTTCACCCTGCTCGAGCTGGTCATCGCACTGCTCCTGATCGCACTGCTCGTTGGCATGGTTTTCGCCACCGCCCGATCATCGCTCGTGCTCGGCAACACCGTCGTCAAAACCCAGAACGAGGAAATGCTCAACCAAGCCTTCTTCGATCTCCTCGAAAACCGATTTGGCTCACTTCCTGGAAACACC
>JACMMB010000092.1 GCA_014379305.1 Akkermansiaceae bacterium | reverse complement strand
TGGTTGTACTTGGCCACACGATCGGAACGGGCGGGAGCGCCGGTTTTGATCTGGCCGCAATTTGTTGCAACGGCGATATCAGCGATGGTGCTGTCTTCGGTTTCGCCGGAGCGGTGGCTGAGGACGGCGGTGTAGGCGTTTTCCTTGGCGAGCTCGACGGCATCGAAGGTTTCCGTGAGGGAGCCGATTTGGTTCACTTTCACGAGGATCGAGTTGGCGACGCCGAGCTGGATGCCCTTGCTGAGGAAATCGACGTTGGTGACGAAAAGGTCATCGCCGACGAGCTGGGTGGTTTTGCCAAGTTTGTCGGTGAGGATTTTCCAGCCATCCCAGTCGTTTTCATCGCAGCCGTCCTCGATGGAGATGATGGGGAAGCGCTTCTGGAGATCAGCGTAGAAATCGACGAGTTCGGCGGCGGTTTTCTCGGAGTTGTCGGATTTGTGGAAGACGTATCTGCCTTTTTCCTTGTTGAAGAATTCGGAGGAGGCGACGTCAAGGGCGATGGAGATGTCTTCGCCGACTTTGTAGCCGGCCTTTTCGATCGCCTGGCAGATGACGCTGAGGGCGTCCTCGGCGCTGTCGAGCTTGGGAGCGAAGCCGCCTTCGTCGCCAACGGCGGTGGAGAGGCCGCGATCGTGGAGGACTTTCTTGAGGGCGTGGAAGACCTCCGCGCCGTAGCGGACAGACTCCGTGAAGGTCGGTGCGCCGATGGGGACGATCATGAATTCCTGGAAATCGATGGGTGCGTCGGAGTGGGAGCCGCCGTTGATGATGTTCATCATCGGCACGGGCAGGACCTTGGCGTTAGGGCCGCCAAGGTATTTATAAAGCGGCACGCCGATTTGCGAAGCGGCTGCTTTGGCGACGGCGAGGGAGACGCCGAGGATGGCATTGGCACCGAGCTTTTTTTTGGTGGAGGTGCCATCGAGCTCGATCATGGTCGCATCGATGGAGGCTTGTTCCGTGGCATCGAAGCCGAGGATTTCAGGGGCGATGACTTCGTTGACGTTTTCAACCGCCTTGAGGACGCCTTTGCCAAGATACCGGTCCTTGTCACCATCGCGGAGTTCCACGGCTTCGTTCTCGCCGGTGGATGCTCCGGATGGCACGGCGGCGCGGCCGATGGCTCCGCCTTCGAGATGGACATCCACCTCGACAGTGGGATTTCCGCGTGAGTCGATGACCTCGCGGCCCCGGATTTCGATAATGGTTGTGTAGTCCATGATGTTATAGATGTGTATTTGGAAGAATTCCTAAGGTTGGAAAGGAGAGATGGAAAGGATGGTCAATGTTTGCATTTTCTCGGTGTCCACATCGCGGACTTTCGCTTGGTCCGCGACGGCGAGGCCCATCAGGGATTTGCCGACTTCTGAAAGATAGGAGACATGTTTTTTCTCCGGCACGGAATCCCATGCGCCGAGGACGGTGATGGTCTGTTCCTTGCCGGATTCATCCGCAAGCACGACGACAGTGCCGATATTCACGGTCTTGGTATCGGCCCCTTTGAAATCGGTTCCGCGGGCTAGCGAAATTTCGCGGTCAAGTGCGTTGCGGCGGTGGGCAAGGAATTTTTCCATGTCCTTGGCGGACTTGTATTCGAAGTTTTCCCGGAGATCGCCGTAGGAGCGGGCGATTTTCACGTCCTGGAGGTTTTGCGGAATTTTGATGCGGATGAGGTCATCGAGTTCCTGTTTCTTTTTATCGAGGGATTCCCATGAAACTAGGAGGGGTTCCTCGCGTTTCTGGGCATTTTCGCCGCTAACCAGCTCGACGGTTTCGGGCCGTACTTTGATGATCCGGGCCATCAGCGATTTTTTCTCCAGTTCGCCAAAAACCGGGCAATCCAGCATCCGTCGGGCGAAGTTCCGGGCTTCGTTGAGATCCATGCCCTGGACCAGATCGGGGAGCAGGGCCTTGTCGTCATTGAGGAGGGTTTGGAGACGCGAGGTTTTCCGCGGACCGTCGGAAAGGTGGTCGTTTTCCAAGAGGTTGAGGATGGAAGCGCCGACATCCGCGCCGAAGACTTCCTCGGCGGCGGCTTTGCGCTCGCGGCAAACCCAGATCAGCGCGTCGGGGCCGAGGGCGCGGCGGGCGAGGGCGGACCCGAGATGCTTGATCAGTGCGGGCATGCCGTCCCGCTCAAGGAGTATGCGCGCGATTTCCGTGACGCCACGGGCACCGACCTGATCGAACACGGTGACAATCCTGGCGATCCAATCATCACCGAAGGCAGACTCGAAAGCTTCATAGACCGCCCGCTGCCGACCGGATGGGAGTGCGATGACTTCGTCGGCGATTTTGGTAAGGTCGGAGCCTGCGATCAGATCGCTCAGGCGGACGGCACCGGGATCAAGCTCCAGTGTCTTGTTGCCACCGATCACCTCATCGCGGGCGGCGACGAGTTGGAGAGCTTGGCCAAGCTGGACGCGGGCGGCTTTTTTCGCACCTTCATCGATGTCGTTGAGAAGTTTGATGAGGGTGTCGGTTTCGTTGTCGAAGGCACCCATGTCCGAAGCGATGGCTTCGAGCGCCTTGATCATGCCCTTGATGTCTTTGGAAGCTTCGAAATCGGCGAGCAGGGCCTGGGCAGGAGTGATATTCGTGGCGCGAAGGACGATGGCCTCGGTGCGCTTTGTCGGGACGACTGCCTTGCGGCTTTCCTTGACCGCTTTCTTGGTGGTGTCCCACCACTTCTTATAATCTTTTGCCGGGATCACCGTCCCGCTGATGAGAGCTTCGATCGCCTCGCCGGTGATGGTCCCGCCGTGGCTTTCGAGGACGTGGACAACGAGCGCGACCGCATCGGTTTTGGCGAGTTTGCGAAGCTCCTCGATTTGCTCGATTTTCACAGAGCGGAAATCCTCGCCGGGCATCCACTCGGTTTTCTGCATCGCGAACTGGAGGTCCATTTCCTGGCCGCTGGAGTTCTCGAAATCGACGGTTATGCGCTTACCGGCAAGATCCCATTCGGTGACTTTGCCTGCTCCGAAAGACTTGTGGAGACAAAAATTTCCAGGTGCGAGCTGTGACAGACGTTCACCGACAGGCTTGGGTATTCGACCGGCGGCGACTAATTTCTCGACATCAGGATGCATATGTAGAGCTTGGAAAACCAGTTGGCAAAACGCAAGCTTTCGGTGACAAATCGGTTTGCGGGTGTTTCCAAATGCTGGAGGATACAGGATTTACCACTCTCAAGGCGGGCAAGGTCGATTCTACTCCGGGTGAGAACCAGAGGCGAAATTGCATGGAGGTTAGGGTGTGTGACCCTCCTGCCTATTTCATTATTTTGATGGCCGAGAGCCTTTCCTTGGAATCACGTTCCGAGACCGTGAGCATCAAGAGTCCGCCGGCAGAGTCAGCGACAACTTCGGTGTGGGTATCGTTGTGCGAGGTGACGCGCCAGTTGCTGAAAGATTCCACGGAGCCGCCGCTTTCGCGGAACGACGATGAAAACTGGGTAATGAATCCGTTTCGAAATTGAAGTTTATCCTCCTCGGTTTTCAGGGTGATATATTGCGCTCCAACATTGATTCCAAGTGAATTGAATGTTTGCCAATCGATATTTTTTTCGGTCGAGGCATCTCCTCTCGCGAGCGACTCAAAAGTGGATTTGGCGAAGCTGACGTCACCTTTGGCATCCGCCTTCTTACAATTCGACCAAGCGAGAGTGAGCGCTAAAAGTGCGATCAATTGGAGAAATCTCATGGGTAAGCTCATAGGTTCAATAGCGTGAATCGGAATCGTTTTCTTCATCAAAATCGTCATCGTGATCATTGCTGCAGGAATCGCTTTTGCAGAGGTAATATATGCCTGCTCCAACAGCAGACAGAAGCAGCAAT
>JACMMB010000091.1 GCA_014379305.1 Akkermansiaceae bacterium | reverse complement strand
GATGATGCGGGAAGTCCAGTCCGGGGCTTTATTTCCGCCCCAGTTTTCCTCGCGAGCCTGGGCCATGAGTTCCTGTTGGATTTCATCGCGCATTTCGCGACGAACAATTTCTGGTATGTATGTGACGCGCTGGCCTGCAGGATCGATGGGCGGAGCTGCGGCTGCGGCGGCTTGTGCTTGAGCGAGTAGGGCATCCTGTTCGGCCTGTTGGATGAGTGCGACCGCTTCAGCCTGGGTGAGAATTCCTTTTTTGACGAGTGCGGCGATAAGGTTGACGGTGGCGTTTTGGCTGGGCGCGGTGGGAATCGCTCCTGCTACCGGGGGATCGACAGGAAGCTCATCCGGAAGGTCGATTTCGACACTTGGGTCGAGGACTTCGGTGAGAGGTACTTCGGGCGCGGGGACAAGCGGGGTGACGAGTTCGTCAGGGTTTTCCTGCGCGAAGGCATTGGCGGCGGAGAGGCCGGCAAGCAAGTAAAGGATATGGCGGACAATGTGCATTTTGCGTGGTGTGAAAATGTTGAAATTCAAGGTTTGCGTGCGGTCATGCGGAGGTTGATGGGCATGGGCATGTCGGCCGGGGGAGGATCCGGGAGTTGGAGTCCAGTGAGGATTTGGTTGCGGATGATCTGGTCGATATCCGACTTGCCGGTGGAGCCAATGAGCTGGGCACGGGTGATGCGTCCGGAGCGGTCAGTCCAGATTTTCACGTTGAGTGTAAATGTGGCTCCCCGGGTGGCTGAGTTGCTGCGAAGGGCTTGGGTAATGGAGTTCTGGACTTTCGCTGCATACCATCCGTATTTGCTCGCACCTCTGCCGCCGCCAATCGAGCCGCGTCCGCCATTGCCGTTTCCTCCGCCTGCGGTGAGACCGAAGCCATTGGGGCCATCACCGACGAGGCCGGTGCCGAGATCCGGTGAAGGGGCTTCTGCAGGAGCTTCCGCTGGAGGCGGTTCTTCCTGTGCCACAGGTTCTTGTTCAATCATTTCCTGCTCCTCCGGCTCAGGTGGAGGTTCAATTTTTGGAGGCGGCGGCGGCGGGGGTGGCGGCGGGGGTGGTGGGGGCAAGGTGATGGTTACTATTTCCGGGGCCTTCCCTCTTGGTGCCGAAGGAGTGTGATCGGAAAATACGAAAAAGGAGGCGATCCCGCCGACCACCACCGTGGCTACCAAGCCAGTGATAATCCGCCGTTTTGTGCGGCCTTCGTTTTCGTAGTCGTAATCTTCGGAAGACATAAAATTGCTTATTTGGCTGGCTGGGTCGCCAGGCCGATTTTATCGATCTGGAGACGTCCAAGAACATCCAGGACGTCCATGATGCCTTGGTATTGGGTGGCGCGATCGCCGCGGACAACTACCGGGACATCCGGGGTTGCGGCTTTGATGGTGCCGAGTTTGCTTTCCAGCTCTGCGAGGGTTACCGGAAGTGTGTTGAGGGCGATCTTGCCTTCGTTGCTGATGGTGATGGCCTGCATCTTGGGAGCGCCGAGATCGGCAACGCTGCTTTTGCTGGCGCGGGGAAGATCCACCTTGACGCCTTGCACGCCAGCGGTGGTCATGATGATGAAAATCAGCAGCAGAACCAAATAGAGGTCCACCATCGGAGTGACGTTAATGTCGTCGTAGTTGTCGTCTGCGGAGGCCATGTCGGTCAGGCGGCTTCATCGTTGTTGGAAATCTTCGAGCGAGTCGGCGACTTGCCCACCGGAGGATAAAACTCAGCCATTTTAGAAACAAATTCATCGATGAAGACCTGCATGCTGCTGGTGGTTTCCTTAATCCGGCTATTCAGATAAGAGTAGATGAAGAGGGAGGGAATGGCGACGATCAGGCCGGCGACGGTGGCAAGCAGAGCGGAGGCAATGCCCGGGGCGATGGAGTTAACATCGACCTCACCGCTTTTCGCGATGATGGCGAAGGTGATCATCACTCCGACGACGGTACCGAGGAGTCCGACATACGGGCCGCCGGCGATGCTGATGGTTAGGAAAATAAGGCCTTTGGTAAGGCGATGGGTTTCGTGGACAAGACCGCCATCGAGCGCGGCACGGATGGCGATGATGGAACGGCGGGACAGGCCGACTTTACGGCTGTCACCGCGCGCGAGTCGGTTCGAGATTTCCTCCGAGCCGATATGGTATATGTGGTAGAGGGGCGAGTGTTTGATAATCGATTGGCTGCGGGCATCAGCTGTTCCGCCGAAGCTGTTTATGCTTGAAGAGTCTTCGTGATCGATAGCGGTTAGATCCCCGGAAACGCCCTTCCATTTTTTGAGAAAGAGTTCGGAAGCTTTTTGAATTTTGTTGAGGTAGTTGAATTTCTGAATGGCGACAGTCCAACCGACGATAATCATGACCAAGCATACGCCAATGGCGATCCAGCCGTCGAACATCATGTTGTTGGCAATGTCGCCGAACAGGGCAATGTGCTCCATGGCACCGCCGCCGCCATGACCGCCTGCTTCACCGCCAGAGGACTCCGCCTGCGCGAGGAAAAGCGTGCGCTGGGCAACGTCGGTGGTGCCTTGGCTGATTGCCGCGAGTTTCAGCCAGGAGGCCGGGCGGGCGATATTTGAAATGATGAGTGAATCCAGCTCACCATTGTATTTTTCCGTTCCGGCATCCGGGATTCCGTCTGCGAGGCCACCGAGGATCGAGGGAGCGGAGAGATCCGGAAGGGTGGCTGTGATGCTGGTGGTTGGGAGGCCGTTTACATATAGCTGGATTTTTCCGTCTGCGGCGGTGAACGCCAGATGTGTCCACACGGAAGCGGGAATAGCCTCGCCCGCAGGGGAAACAATGTTACCAACCTGGATGGTGGGAACGCCTTGGTTGAGGAGCAGTCTGACGGAAGTATCGGCAAGGGATTTCGAGAAAATGACAGCGTTGTTTTGGAGGGCGGCGGGTCGCACCCATGCTGACAGGGTCAGTTCCTGGCCGCTTTTCCAATCGAGGGTTGGGGAGGCTGGAATCACAAGCGGAGTATCAAGCAGCCGGAGGCTGCTGCCGATAACGCCGCCGTCCGAGGTGACTCCGGGATTGGCGGAGTTGTTCGCGTTTTTGGTGGCATCGGTAAAATTCTCTCCGGTCTGGCCGAACTGCAGAGCCAGGGAGGTGTTTGAATCATAAGCATCCGCGGGTAGCGAGGCACCGGTGCCTTCCGAACCCCCGTAATACAGATTCATGCTGGTTTTCTCACCCGCCTTCAGGCTCGGGATTTTGACCCAGACGAAACCTTCGTTGATGAGATTGTCAAAGCGCTCGATCTGATGGGGATAAACGGTTTTTCCATCAGCTGAAACGAACCGAAGGTCGGCCCCGCCTTCTGCCGCGCCGGTAAATTGGAAGTTTCCATCATGAAGCCTGACCAGCACGGTGGTATCGGTGAGATTGTCACCAAGGTTCGCAGCTTCGGCACTTGCATCAATCGTGATATTCTGGCGCTGGGCCCAAGCGGCGTTCCACCATCCTTCCGGAGCTTTGGCGGCCAGCGGAACAATTGCACTGATGAAGATGGAGATGATGAGGCGGAGCATTTTATTCTTTTGGTAAGTATTTCGATTTTTCAAAACTCAACCCAGCCGCGAAATGTGACACGGATGTCACCTTGATCGACTGGTGGGACGTCGTTCAGCGGGAAGGCAAGATCGACGGATGACTGGTAGATTTTCCGGTAACGGAGGCGGCTGCCTATGCCAACGCTGTAGAGAGTGTTCGTCACGCGTTGGCCGGGAAGCGCGTCGTAGATGCCGAGGATGCCTGCGTCAGCGAATAGATGGAAGCGCCATTCATCCGGGCGGTCGGCATCCTCCGCGGATTTTCCAAAAACAGAGGCGGTGCGGTACTCCGCAGTGGCAAAGATGGCGTTATCACCCAAGGCGGTGCTCTCCAGGTAGCCACGGGTTGTAGAGAGCCCGCCGCCGCTGAACTGTTCAGTGTTGATGATGGCTTTGTTGGCTATCTGTCCTTGAATTTTCCCGTAAAGTTGGGCGCCGGAAGTGAGGTCCCTGGTATGGGAGACATCGCTTTTCAGAATGATGAAAGAGCCATCCGACTTGAAGCGCTTGTTGTTGTAATCGGCGGCGTCGCTGCCCATCCCGCGCAGATTGAATACCAGGCTGGAATTGAGTTCTGTAAACGCGGTTTTTCCATGCAACCAGGTTGCGCCGTAGTTGGCGCTGATCGGATAATATTCAATCGGCGAGGAAATGGTGTCGGTGGCGACATTGAGATCTTCACCGAAATCCTTGCGGTCGATTCCGATGCTGAGAGATTGGAAGAAACCGTCTGCGGATGGCATGTCGAATAAGCCGCGCAGACTGAGAATATCACCGCGGCCGACGACCGAGCCACCGCCGAGAGTTGAGACATTGCTGTCCTGTTTAACGGCGGAGAAAAGCAGGCTCAACTTGTCCGAAACCCTGGCAAGGTAATAACCGGAATAAACGAGGGCATCATCGGTGTTTTCCGGAGCGACCTGGCCGCTGAAGCCAAGGGTGTGGCCCAGCTGGAATAGGTTGGCGTAGGATATTGCCGCATTCAGTCGTGTTTCAGTGGTATTGGGACTGAAGCGGTTGTTGGCTTCGATTGAACCGTGAAGCGGCATTTTATCCTCCACATTGAGATCGATATCGAAAGTGCCCGGTTGCGCTCCCGCTTTCAGTTCCGGGATTACCTTTCGATCCGAGAGTCTATTGAGGGCAAGGATTTCCCGCTGGATATCATTCATGTTTGGAACGCCACCCTCGGCCATGGAGGGTGCGGCAGCCTTGATTTTGCTGGGAAGGTGCCATTTTGAGCCGTTGACTCTCAATCTGCCGACTGTTCCTTCCACAATTTCCAGAGTTATGATCCCATAACGAGGGTCTTGTTGTGGGATAAGGACCGAGACGGTTTGATAGCCGCTATCGTGGAATGATTTTTCCAGCGCAAGGCGAGCCTGTTCCACATCCTCCGCAGTTCGCCCCGGCCCCAGATAGGGGTAAACTGCTTTTTCCACGTCTAAGGCAGATAGTTTTGTAGCCCCTTTGACACGATACTCCTGAATGTAAAAGAGAGGGTTCTCCGGACTTGGCGAAGCGTCAGGAGGGGCTTCGGCATTGGTATTAGCCAAACATACGAGAGCAACTGCCAAGGACTTCGAAATGAATCCAGGGCTGATAGCGAAGGGTGCTGACGTTTTTAAAGACATCCGTGACAAAAACGGGAAGAGCAGCCTTGCCCGAAGACTGCGCGTAAGCTCTTTTGCCGACTCCAGTGGCTCAAGTTGTTAAATGTGGCGAACTTGTCACAAAGAATATCAGGTTTTGCCAATACAGCCGTAAATGGTGGGGATCTTGATCATTATGTGACACGACCGTCACTACCCTTTCGTCGCCTGTTAGCGAGTTATAATTTCAACTAACAATGCGGAAGCGATCTTTGCTGGATATACATTTCCAGGTTTCCAGGAAATGAAAGACAGCAAAATGCCGCCCCGTAAAAGCAGCCGGAAGCCAGAAGCGGAGCACTATCGGCCCATGGCATACCAGATGCTTAACAAATCATGAGTATTGTTCTCATCAAATATGAATATCAAACACCACCATACCCCGTTGCCTGACGTTGCGACGGTTACACCGGATCTGACCATGTCAGACTCGTGGGATGCGGAGGCTGTCGCCGGATTGGTTCGCTCGAAAAGCGACCACTCCGAGACCCCCGCATTCCTATTCCTCGGCAGAAAAGAAGCCCATCTGCTGCAATTACACCTCGCCGAAGTATTCGGAGCGGAATCCGTCACCACCCTCAACGACACCTATTACATGGGTCTCGATGTCGTAGTGATCGATTGCGAATCGTTCCTCTTCGCCGGGGGTCGCAAAGCCATCCGCATCCTGCAGGATCCGATATCCCGTCGGCCCGCATGGCGTGATCGTGAGACGGAAGGCCTATGGCAGTTCCGCCTTTGAAAATACAACCCGAATCGATGGCAAAAATGAATCCCCAATGATGTGACATCGGCAGAATCCCATGAGCTTCTGCCGATGCCGCCTCACCAGCCAGGAAACATTTAGCACACCATAACCAAACAGGCGGGGCCGCAAGCTCTGCCTTTTTTTGTGTTCATTCCGCTCGACTTGAGGCGGAAGAGAGATTGCCCAGTCGCGCCAGGCTTGCTTGAATGAAG
>JACMMB010000090.1 GCA_014379305.1 Akkermansiaceae bacterium | reverse complement strand
TGGCTTTTGGCCGCAGAACCGGAAGATGGAACGCTGGGCGGCAGGATTCTCGAAATCGCCGTATGAAGGCTGTAACAGGCAAGCGACTTGCCAAGCTCGTGGAAGAGAAGGGATGGTGTTTGGCCCGGGTTAACGGGAGTCATCATATTTACACCAAGGACGGCAGAATTGAACGGTTGGTCATTCCTATTCACGGCAGCCAAACACTCAAGACGGGTCTGCAGCGAAGCCTGATGAAGATTGTTCCCCTCCGCGACGACGAACTCTGAACCAGCCGTGATCAGGGTCAGTCCACGCATGGTAACATTTTCAAGAATTCCGAGCTCGACCACCCACACGGAAACCCCGCCGTCAGATACGGACTTCAGAGGACTGAGGTCCCTGCCCTCGAACGCTTACCTGTCCAAGTGGTGAACCATTGAAGAATGACTATTTCGTTGCGGCGTGAAGTTCGATGAGCATTGCTTCGAGGCGGGTGGCGGCGTCGCCGGCGGGGAGGGTGGCGGAGAGGCGGTCGGCCCAGAGGGGGAAGGCGAAGGGGGTGAGTTTTTTGGTTTCAACGAGATGGAATGACTGCGTGTGCAGTTTTTCGAGTGAGGCTTTGAGGCGGGTGAGTTCGAGCTGTTTCTCGAGGATTTCACGCTGGGATTGCTCGAGTAGGAGGTTTTCGGGGTCGTAGCGTTGCAGGACTTCGTAGAGCAGGGTGGAGGAGGATTGGAGTTCGCGCTGGGACTGGCTCTGGCGTCCCGGCATGGGTTGGAGGATGAGGCCGGAGACGCGGGCGATTTCGCGAAACTGGCGGCGGGCGAGTTCGGCGGTGTTCATGCATTCCAAGAGGTCATCGAGGAGGTTTTCGGGAGAGAGGTTGTGACGGAGGGTTGGCTCGGAGAGGTGGAGGTTGCGCTTTGCGGTGAGGGAGAAGCCGTAGTCATTCTGGGTGGTGACGATGCTTTCGTTGGTAGCCCGTGAAATGCGGAAGGCAAGGAGTGCGGCGAGGCCTTCGTGGACGAGGCGACCGGCGAAGGGGTAGAGGAAGAGGTGCTCGCCTTCGCGGGAGCGGGTGTGCTCGATGAGGAGGGAGCTGTCTTCCGGGAGGCGGGACCACTGGCGCTGGATGTCGAGGATGGGGGCGACGGCAAGAAGCTCGTCCGGGAGCTGTTTGCGGGAAGTTGAGGAGGTATTGATGAGTTCGGAGAAGGCGTGGGCGAGCTCGGTGGAGAGCGGCATTTTGGAGCCTCCCCAAATGGCGATGCGGCCTTTGGTTTTTTTGGCGGCCGGCTTGACCGTGGCTACTTTTTGACGGATGCGGATCAGGGTGAGATGCCGACCGGAGAAAATGAGGTTGGAGCCGGGTTTGATGCGGGAGATAAAGCCTTCCTCGACGCTGCCGAGGGTGTGGCCGTTGGCGAATTTCAGCGAAACCGAGGAGTCCGAGGAGATGGTGCCGATGGATAGGCGGTGCTGGGTAATGAGCCGTTTGTCGGAAACCGAGTAGCGGCCTGCTTCGTCGATATGGGCTTTTTTGAATTTCGGGTAGGCGGCGAGTGCTTTGCCGCCCTGGGTGATGAAGATGAGCGCCCATTGCCATTCCGTGGCGGTCAGGCTCCGGTATGAATGGGTGGATAGGATCTCGGCGAGCATTTCACGGGGGAGAAATGGCTCGCCGATCGCGCAGCTCACCAAGTGCTGAACCAGGACGTCGAGTGGCTTGATGAGCGGACGGCGTGATTCGATATGGCCGGCGAGGGCGGCATTGCGGGCGGCGGCGAACTCGACGAGTTCGAGGGCATGGGTGGGGACGCCGAGGATGCGGGATGACGCGCCGGGCTGGTGGCCTGAGCGTCCGGCGCGTTGCAGGAGACGGGCGACGCCTTTGGGCGAGCCGATCTGGATGACCTGATCGACGGGTGCGAAATCGACACCGAGATCGAGGGAGGAGGTGGCGACGACGCATTTCAGGGTGCCATCGCGAAGGCCGTTTTCGGCAAGATCGCGTTCGGCGCGGTCGAGGGAGCCGTGGTGCATGGCGATCCGGCCGAGCCATTGCGGACGTTGGGAGAGAAGCTCCTGAAACCAGATTTCCGTTTGTGAGCGGGTGTTGGTGAACAGCAAGGTGGAGCTGGAGAGTTCGATTTTCTCCGCTACTTGTGAGGCCAGCGAGGTGCCGATGTGGCCGGCCCAGGGGAAGCGATCGATTTCCCGGGGGATGATGGTTTCGATGGTGATTTGTTTCTTGAGATTGGCGGAGACTTCAATGGAGTTTTCATAAGCCGAGCCTAGCAGGACGCGGCGGGCTTCGTTCAGATTGCCGAGGGTGGCGGAGAGTCCCCAGATGCGGAGTGGGGGAAGCCAGGCGCGCAGGCGGGCGAGGCAGAGCTCGGTTTGCACGCCGCGCTTGGTGCCGATGAGCTCGTGCCATTCATCGACGATGACGCATTGGAGGGAAGCGAGTTTTTCCCGCATATCGCCATGGGTAAGCATGAGGGAAAGCGACTCGGGAGTGGTGACGAGGGTGTGCGGGATTTTGTTGCGGAGTCTGGCGCGGAGGGCGGCGGGGGTATCGCCGGTGCGGGCTTCCGCAGAGAGCGATGGCGAATAGAATTGGAGAGGTTCGCGGAGGGCGCGGAGCGTGTCGGCGGCGAGGGCGCGGAGGGGCGTGATCCAGAGTATGGAGCAGGAGTTGCTTTTGAGCGACGCGGTGAGTGGCCCGAGATAGACCGCCATGGTTTTGCCTTGGCCGGTGGGGGCGTGGAGGAGGCCGGATTTCCCGGATTTGTAGGCGGACCAGGTTTGTTTTTGGAAGGCAAACGGCTTCCAGTGTTTCGATGCCAGGAACAAGGCGGGGGTGGGCATCAGCGGGGAAATAAAGAATGGAAAGGCGTTTTCACGAAGCGGGCTGGCTGTCCATTTTGTTGAGAAAGGTCTGGGCGGTGGATTGGTAGTGGCTTTGTTTTTCCGGGGAGAATTTTTGCCAGGTGCGGGCCATCATGGAAGAGCGGGGGTTTTTGAGGAATAGGCTCTGGTGATCGGCAATGAAGGACCAGAATAGCGAGTCCCAGATGCCGCACCAACCGCCTTTCTTTTCATCGGACATTTTCAGGACGTAGTTTGAGCCTGAGATGTATGGCTTGGTGGTGAACGTGCCGCCATCGGCGAACTGAGACATGCCGTAGACGTTGGGGACCATCACCCAGTCGTAGGCATCGATGAAGAACTCCATGAACCATTTGTAAACGTCATCGGGCTTGATGCGGCAGAGCAACATGAAGTTTCCGAGGACCATGAGCCGCTCGATGTGGTGGCAGTAGGCTTCATTTTTCAACTGCCTGATGATTCGGTCGATGGGAGGGATGCCAGTAGTGCCGTCATAAAAGGTCGTGGGCATCGGGCGGGTGAAAGCAAAGAAATTGCAGATGCGGATTTCGGTTCCGCGATGGACATAGATGCCGTGCATGAATTCGCGCCAGCCGATGATCTGACGGATGAATCCTTCTAGGGAGTTCAAAGGGATGTTGTGTTTAGCGGAGAGTGCGGCGTGGATGATTTCTTCCGGCGATAAGAGGCCGATATTGAGGGTGGGAGTCAGGAGTGAGTGGTTGATAAACGGATGCAATGTCGAGATCGCATCCTCATAGGCTCCGAAGTCTGCGAAGCGGGCGGTGATAAACTGCCTGAGCCAGGATTTCGCGTCGGCACGGGTAACGGGATAGCGGAAATGTCGGGTGTTTCCCGGGTTGTCCGGGAAGTGCTTTTCGACGTAGATGATCGCTTCGATCACATAGGCGTTTTGCTCTATTTGCGGGGGTGAGGGCGGGATGTGGTTCTTGGGCAGCTTTTTACGATTTTCCCCGTCGAAAGACCATTGACCGCCGGTTGGGGAATCATCGGGTCCGGTGAGGATTTTGAGCCGTTTGCGCTGCGCTTCATAGAAGCGGGCCATGAACGGTTTTTTCCTGCTGCCGATGTGTTCTAGGAGAAATTCCGGCGGCGAGAGAAAGGCGGGAGTCGGGTGAATGTGAAGCTGGATCGCCCGGCTTGCGGTGAAGGCCCGCAGCCGCTTTTCGAGGATGAAATCGGCGGGGTCGGCAAGGTGGAGTTCAGTCAGGGACGCAGGCAGCGCTTTCCGGTAGGCGACGGTGTGCGGGATGATGGTAACGGTGTGTCCCAAGGCGCCCAGTTCATCGGCGTAAGCTTTCATGGAAGCGCGATGGAGGACGAGTTTTTGCTTGTGGAAGGTAATTGGATAGACGGGGTCGTTGCCAAAAAAGAGGGGATCTTCAGCGAGGTAAATCGGTCGTTTTACGGCAACGGCGGGATGCGGCAGGAAGAGTTGGTGAGGGAAGATGAGCGTCGCGGAAGTCATGGGCGAGGGAGGCGAGCGAGAGGCGTGAGTTGGAAGTAGGTGTCAAGGGCGGTAGAGGCGAGGGAGTCGATGGCGAAAAGGTCGATAGAGCCGTCAGGGTGCAGGTGTTCACGGGGAAGCTGGACCAGGGTGACTTTTCCGATGACGAGGATGGTATTGTTGGCTTTGATGGGAATGGTTTCAACAAGATCGAGGGCGAAGCGGAGGCGGGACTCGGCGACGAAGGGGGCGCGGATGGACGGCTCGAAATGAGGCGTGAGACCGGTTGCGGAAAACTCCGAGATTTCCTTCGGGTAGCGGGCGGAGCAGTTGTGCGCCTGGCTGAGGATGCCGGAGTGGACGTGGTTGATGGTGTAGGATTTGGTCTCGAGGATATTGGCAAGCGTATGTCGCGCAACGGGATTCGGGCGGGATACGAGGCCGATCAGGGCGGGGTTTGAGCCGAGGTGTGTGACTGTGGAGAAAGGCGCAAGATTGGTTTTTCCGGCAGCGTCAATGGTGCCGATAAGAGAGATGGGCTTGGGGCCGGGGAGCGAGTTCGCGAACTGGACACGGACGAGTTTGTCCATGTTTTCGATGTCAGCGGATGCGATGGTGAGCATGGGAAAGCAGGCCCTAAAATATGCGGATCGAGGACAGGCCGCCATCCGGGCGGATGATCTGGCCGGTGATGAAAGAGGAAGAGTCGGAGAGAAGGAAGGCGGCGATTTGAGCGACATCACCGGCAATGCCAACTTGTTGGAGGGGATGGCGGTGGGCGGCGGCTTGCTTCCGCTCATCGTTGCCAAGCAGTTTGGAAGCGAGGGGCGTATCGGTTAGAGAGGGGGCGATGACGTTGACGCGGATCCTGGGGGCGAATTCGGCGGCTAAAGATCTGGCCAGGCCTTCAACGGCGGCCTTGGCGGCGGAGATGGAGGCGTGAAAAGCCATGCCTTGTGCGACGGCGATGGTGGAGAACAATACGATGGACGCGGCAGGGGAGTTTTTAAGCGATGGAAGGGCCTGTTGGATGACTTGGGCGGCGGCGAGGCAATTGATTTGAAAATCATTGAGGAAGTCTTCCGTTGTCAGTCGGTGGAATGGTTTCAGATTGATGGTGCCGGGAAAATATATGAGACCGTCTAGGGATTCAGGGAGGAAAAGTTTGGTGATATCGGTGGCTTCGAAGTTCTGAGTGGGGATATCGAGGGCGGCAAGGTTGTTGGTGGATCGGGAGGCGGCGAGAAGGCTGTGACCTTGGGATTGGAGTAGCTCCGCAGTGGCGAGACCGATGCCGGAGTTGCCACCGACGAGAAAAATGGTTTTAGGCATGGGGGAAGATGCCGGGGCCTGGCGGTGGCGCAAGGTGGGACTAATCCAGCGGTTAGAAACCAGTTAGCCGAGCTTACACTTGACGGATTTCGCGGAGCGGAAGGAGCACAAACGGACGTTCGTGGATCAGGGGGTGGGGGAGAATAAGGCGAGGATGAGTGAGGACTGTTTCGCCAAAGAGGAGGATATCGATATCGATGATGCGGGGTGAATTGCGGACGGGATTGGGCTCGCGGCCAAGTTTCAGCTCGATGGCCTGGGTTTTGTCCAAGAGGCCGATTGGGTCATCGTCGGCGTAATCGAGGTCGATGACCGTGTTCAGAAAACAGGGCGAATCCGGGGGACAGTGCTGTGGATCGGTATCGTGGAGAGTGGCGGTGATAAACGGTTGGGCGGGGGTGGCGAGAATGCGCAGCTCGGCAATGGCCGCGGCGATATTGGCATGGCGGTCGCCGAGATTCGAGCCTAAGGCAATGGCGACGCGTGGCATCGATTCCAGATCGGGGAGATCAATCGTTCAGGTTTGCCAGTGCTGAGATGCCGTAGCTGGATTGGACGCGCTTGTTCGCTTCAGCGACTTTGGCGGATGGAATGACGATGGGGCGTATGGCGCCGTAGAGTTCGATGATATGGAACTCGGGAGGCTTTTCCGCATAGAGAATTTCATGGGCGTGGGCCAGATCGCGAACAGCGGTGCCGTTGATTTTTTCAACCGCCAGACCGGTGAAATCATCAATACGAGAAGTGACAGGGTCGGTCTCAATGCGGGTAAGGATGACGATATCCTGTTTTTCCTGAAAGATGCCTTTGGAAACATAATCGGAATAGAGGCGACGGACGGTGATGTCCTTGAATTTCGAGGTGGCGAAGAGGTTGGTATCGAGCGGTTGGAAAACGAGGCCGGCAAAAACGACGTAGCGAGGGTTTTTCTCGTATTGCACGGCGTACATCCGGGAAGGGGGAAGCGGCTTGAGGACGGCTTCAACGTCGTTCCAAGCCTGGTCCCGAAGGAAACGGATGGCGACTTTGTCGCCGGCATATTTGCGTTCGACGATTTCGTTGAGATTGACCTTTTCGCCATCGACGAGAACCTGTCCATCCGAGTCCACCGGCTTGCCATCCAGAGAGATGAGAACGTCTCCGGACTTCAGAATTCCATCGACCGAGGAGGTTGGGATCACGTTAGTGACGAGGACGCCGTTGCCATTGTTCGGGAGGCCGATGGCCTTGCGCATGGCGGGGTTGTGGAGAGGGAACTCATTGATGCCGAGTTCGGCGTATTGGTCGTAGTTGCCGTCGGAGATATCCTTGAGGAAACGTTTCACCACCGGCATGGGAATAATGTAGCCGGTGTTATCGGCTTGGCGCAGGCCCTGGAATGCGACGCCGACCACTTTGCCATCCTGGAATACAGGTCCCCCGGAATTGCCGGGATTGATAGCGGCATCGATCTGGACGACAAGATGGGAGTCGGATCGGCTATGTGAGTAAGGCTGGAAGTCGATGCGGGAGACAATGCCCCGGGTCACGGAAAGGCGCTCGCCACCCACAGGATAGCCAATCACGGTGACCTGGGACTCAAGGACGGGGATTTCTCCCAAGGGGAATGTGGGGAAATCCACAAAATCGGAAAAATCTTCGAGGGAAAGCAGGGCGAGGTCGCAATCGTGACCGATGAATTCGACTTTAGCCGGGTATTTTTCCGGGCTGCCGTGAACGGTGACGAGAATGCGCTGCTGGTTGGAGACCACGTGCGCGTTGGTGAG
>JACMMB010000089.1 GCA_014379305.1 Akkermansiaceae bacterium | reverse complement strand
GTGGAGCGGGATCTGGTCGAGGGCTCGCATGTCACCCACTTTTGGATCCGTTAAAACGGCCCAGGCGGGCAAAGAGCCTCGCAAGGACAAGAGCAAGTGAAGCTTGAGCGCCGCTTGCCGGCTGCGAAAATAATAACCCCAGGGAAACAGATTGAGCGCCAATGAAATCATGGAGGAGTCCAGGGCCAACGCCAGATGGGGCCAGTCGACCTCACCACCATCAGGAACATACAAGCCGGCCGCTCGTCGCATGAGGGTTTGCGCGACCGCCTGGAAGAGCCGCCCATCGCGGGGTTGATTGGCGTAGGCCAGATTGGTGCGCGTAATCCGGCCACGAAAACCCAGGTGGTAGAGCAACCGTGGTTTGGAATTAAGACACGCGACGATATCGCGCAGGCTTTCCCGATAGGTGAGCTGACCAAAACACCTCGCTAAAAAATGATCGTATTCGGTAAGTCCACGCGGAGGTTTGGGATTGGGAAACTGCTGCACAGCACGTGAGAACTCCGCCGCGAACAGAGGACGCATGATTTGAGAAAACAAGGTGGAACCGATGGGCCTCCCGGAGGATAAACGACCCACGGTGCATCACTCTTGGGATTTGAATTTTAAATCGGTAACAACCGTGAAACGAGTTTGCCCCTCTAAATCCAGAGCTTCCTCGTCGCTACGCTCCTTATAGCTGGACACCAGTGAGCGGCAGCTTTGCCCTACCGGGTTGGGTAGGAGGCCTCACCATCACGCAGCCGAGGGTGAAAGCCCCGCGATTATTTACGAACCTTTGACACAGCGCGTTTCAGTTCGGGTAACATGAACGCGTGAGCCAACAAATCTTCCCTTTCCTCCTTTTGCTGCTGGTCACGCATGGCGCATGGGCTCAGACGAAACCGGGCGCAGCCGTCGGTGCGAGTCCAGCTAGCGCCGCTCGTCCTTTTCATCCCGACGCCCCTTTCACAAATGCCGCCGCTTTTTCCGCAGCAATTGGAAAACCGGCGGTGATGCTCGACAGCCCGAACGTGAGCATCCTTGCGCCCAAATCGCGTGAGGAGGCGGCGGCCATCGTGCTCCCCTATCTCACCCGCGCCTATGATGAGCTCCACAAGCTCGTCGGCCTCCACACGAAGTACAAGATGCTCGTCATGGCCTATCCCAAAGGCACACCGGGCGTACGCGGCGGCACCAGCGGATGCGTCATCAAATACACCGATGAAAATCTCGATCTCGCCAGCCAATCGGAATGGACGCAGCACCACGTGCCGCACGTTTCCGGCTACATCGAGGAAATGGCTCACAACTTTGTCCACGCCACCGGCGCGGAATTCGGCTGGGAAATGATCGGCTGGACCATCAGCGTGAAAGTCAGCGACGTCGTTGCGCCGAATCCCATCCACCGGCAATCCGTTGTGGAGACGCAACTGAACCAAGACCGTACCTTTCAACGCTACCTGGCCGCCGGCCGGATTTTTCCCGCCGACCTGAGCGGCGATCAGGCGGACCGCCTCCACGCCTATCTCTTGCGAAAATGCGAACAGAAATACGGGCCGAAATTCTGGCCAGACTTTTTTACGGAAGTACGCAAGCAACACGCCGCCTTCTCTGCTCCCGAGGCGCAGGGCGAAAGCCGTGGACTGAACGAACGCTATCGGATCACGGTGGACTGCTTCGACCGTCTGCCGGGACTTGGTTTCAAGAATATCCTGCAAAACAGCGGCATCTCCACCACCGTTGCCATTCAATCACTCAAGCCTACGCAACCCGGCTGGAATCGGAAATTGCAGTAACGCACGCGCAACGTTTGAGCGCCGCCGCGAACCCGCAGCGGACGCGTCTCTGTGAGGCGCACCAAGAAAGCGCTTTTCGGCGCAGCGCGGGTCGAGGAGTCTTTGCTTGAGATGGTCAATCAGTCACAACTCACTGTCCAAACGACTTCCACCACTCGCACTTACGAGCACATGAACCGACGGAAGTTTATGGCTACCGTTTGCGGATTGGCCCTTTCGGCTGTTCCTCTGCTGGCTGCGACTTCCAAAAATCCTGCAGGAGATGGCTTTTCCAGATCGACAACCCCGTCGGCAAAACCAACGAAAGATACGCCTACCGGAAGAAAGAAGTGCATTTTGCGGTCTCCGAGGCGAGCCCGTAATTGTAACCGACCAATGACAGTCCAAAAGATTGGTAGGATCGACTTACACGGAAAACAAGCGCTCCGCGAACCACACGCTGCTAGAACTTGATGACCGCCCCCTATTCACTTAGACGATTTCGTCCGCTGCGCTGAAGTTCAAGCCACTGGATCGCGATCAGTGTTTTGGCATCGCGAATTGCCCCCGTCGCGGCCTGGGCCAGAGCTTCCTTCACCGGGAGCCGAATCAAGCGGATATCCTCCGCTTCCGCCACCAATCCGCCACCCCCGCCAACCTTGTCTGTCAGAGAAACTTCAGCATAGTACAAGTGAATTCGCTCGGAGGATCCCCCTGGACTGAGATAGACGCAAGCGATCCGCTGAAGTGCCCTCGGGGCGTATCCAGTTTCCTCGAAAGCCTCGCGCTGCGCACATTCCTCAGGCTCTTCGCCAGACTCGAGAATCCCAGCCAGCACTTCAACCATCCATCCTGAATCCTTTTCCAAAGTAGGTGCCCGAAACTGCTCGCATAGCAAGAGGATGTCCGTTTCCGTGTCATGGAGCAACACTGCGACGCTGTCTCCCCGCTCAAGGATCAATCGTGTGATTTCTGGGCTCATCGTCCCATCGTAGCGTTCATGCGTCAGCTTCAACTCGTCGATTCGAAATACAAACCGATGAAAAATTTGCTGCCGCTGAATGATGTTGACGATTTTTTTCACGAAGCCACCATCTGATTTGGATGTGGCAGCGATTGCGAGCCTATTTTAGGCCTTACGTAGCGATCAAACAACATCCATCGAATTGCATGATGAAAGATGAGGTGAAATACGTCCTAAACGGTGGCACTTTGAAAACCACTACGGTCGCCGGCCTTGAGTTTCCGGCAGAAAGTCCAGAGGCAGAGCGTTGCAAAGAGATTCGAGGGATTCTGGATGACTACGCCAACCGCACGGGTTCTCCTAAGCCGCTGTCCATCGCCGTATTTGGCCCGCCCGGATCCGGCAAGTCCCGCTGCGTCAAAAAAATCGCCGCAGATTTGGGAGGCAAGTATGCGAGCCTGAGGGTGGTCAATCTATCGCAACTGGCCAAGCCGGACGATCTGGTTAAGCAAATCAAAGGTGTGTTCGATTCCACTCCTACTCCCGCTTCCACTCCCGTTCCCGCCAAACCGATCCCGATCATTTTTTTCGACGAATTCGACACCCCCTTGGGTGAAAAGGCTCTCGGTTGGTTGCGATGGTTCCTTGCTCCGATGCAGGACGGTGAATTTCTGGACGGCGACAAACCCATCAAGACTGAAAAAGCCGTCTTCATCTTTGCTGGAGCCACGGCGGTTTCCCTCAAGGAATTTGAAGAGCGCGCCAAACTCGATCAGGTTGCCTATCGCGAAAAGAAGGTGCCCGATTTCATCAGCAGGCTCCGCAGCTTTATTGATGTAAAAGGCGTGAACGAGCAGGATAAGAGGGAAAAGAGGGAGGTAAGACGCGCGCTCGCGCTACGACACTTTCTATTGGAGCGATGGACCAAGAAGGAAGAGAAGAATTGGGAAGAGTCAAAGCTCGAGATCGATCCGGAAAGGGTCGAGAGCCTGCTTTCCAACGTCCATTTTATTCACGGCGCCCGCTCCATGGAGGCCCTGGTGGAAATGAGCACCAAGAGAGAGGGAGAGGAGATTCAAATTCCAAGTAACGAGCTCACGAAGATACATGTGGGACGAGGTGCGCTGGATGGAAAGCTGATCGGGATCTCGGCTGGCCTCGACGGAGACAAGTCGGGCGAGTTACTGACGGGGATCACGAGCGCGCTTCTTGGCGAGGGTGCCAAACTGGCCTATGGAGGCGATTTTGAGGAGAATGGCACCCTCCACAAGATTGTCCAAGCTCTAGAGGACGCCCCGCCCGATTTTTTCAATCGCGAGGACAAACGAATCCTTAACTATCTTGGAACTCCGAGTTTTTGGCGGCCCGTGGTCAAGGCTGCAGCGGAAAAACACAAGGGCGAGGTCGACTTCCAAGAACTGAAAACCCTTTCACCCCGGGAAATCGAGGATCTGAATCTGCCCAGAGACCAATGGTTCCGAGCTCGGCCCGAGAAGGATGAGAATGGGAAAGAGAAGGAATCCTACCAGTCCAACCAGCATCTGGCTTGGGCCATCAGCCTCTTCCGGATGCGAGTCCGCCTCATCGAGGACATTGATGCGTTGATCGTGTTCGGCGGCAAAGACGGCGAAAGTTGGGGACGGTTCTCTGGAGTTGCGGAAGAAGTTATGCTGGCCCTCGCGTTCCGAAAACCGGTCTATGTCATGGGTGGGCTCGGTGGAGCTGCCAACGAGATTGGAAAGCTGCTGGGGCTAGCCCACGCCACCGTCAATCCCGACGAATGTCTGAAAGACGTGATGCCAATCACCGCTCTTTGTCCCCCTAAATTCAAAAGGGCCTTCGCCGTGCCAAACCTTAGCCTGCCGGAGACGCTCGAAGAAATGAGAGACTACTTTTTCTCTCACTCGATCACCGCCGAGGGGAAGTGGCCATGGAATGGACTGAGCGCGGCGGAAAACCGTGAACTGTTCCGGGCCGATATTTCTCTCGCCGAGGCCGCAGGTGAAGACCGTCAAAATGCCGTCCAGAAATCGCGCGCAAACTGTGTTGATACCATTGTCAAAGGGCTGAGCCGCCTGGAATGGAAGAAATCTGCGGCTCGGCCCTAGTGCGATCGATTTCCAATGTTCCGTCATTGCGCGGAGCACGGGCCGCGGCACCGCAACTCTGCCCTGTCGGGCCTCACTTCGCATGGCCTGTCTCGCTGGTCGCCCACTGGCTCGCCTTGCCGTAGCAAGGCAATCGCGGTCACGCCTTCGCGTAAACCTCCGCGCCCATTTCCACAAACTCCTTTGACTTCGCTTCCATCCCTTTCTTCAGCGCCTCTTCCTCGGCGATGCCTTGTTCGGCGGCGTATTTGCGGACGTCTTCGGTGATCTTCATCGAGCAGAAGTGCGGGCCGCACATGGAACAGAAGTGCGCGGTCTTTGCGCCTTCCTGCGGGAGGGTTTCGTCGTGAAACTCGCGCGCGGTCACGGGGTCGAGGCTGAGGTTGAATTGATCTTCCCAGCGGAATTCAAAGCGCGCCTTGCTCAACGCGTTGTCGCGATATTGCGCGCCGGGATGGCCTTTGGCGAGGTCGGCAGCGTGCGCGGCGATCTTGTAGGCGATGACACCGTCTTTCACGTCCTTCTTGTTCGGCAGGCCGAGGTGTTCCTTGGGCGTGACGTAGCAGAGCATCGCGCAGCCATACCAGCCGATCATCGC
>JACMMB010000088.1 GCA_014379305.1 Akkermansiaceae bacterium | reverse complement strand
CCCGTTTTTCCCGATTTGGCGAGCCGGGTGGGGAATTCCTCGAGCCTCGCCACCTCGTTCAGCTCCCAGCCTTTTGGCGGCGCGGGCAGGGGCTGGTAGGAATGCGCCTTGACCAGCAGCGCATATGTCGGGAAACGGGATTTCAACCGCGCCTTCTCAACTTCCTCCTCGGAAAACACTTCGGCTTGGTTGCCCCATGAGTTGGTGATGAAAGTGAGCACATCCGCCGCCTCCTGGTCATTGAGGATTTGGGTCGGCATCGCCCCTTCATATTCCTTGCCATTGACGGAAATTTTACCGTTCAGGCCCTGGGCCAGCGCAAGGATCGCCCGCTCCCTATCCTCCATCAGCCAGTCGCTTTTCGCCAATGGCGGAAACAGCGGCGGCACTCCCAGCCCGCCGGCCTGATGACACATCATGCATTTGAGCGTATAAAGCGATTCGCCGCGCAGCATCTGCGTGGACTCCTCCGCCAGCAACGGAAAATGAAGCAGGCAGAGAAATGAGACGATTAAAGGGGTTTTGGTCACGGGGAACCATTATGACAAGAGCGCGGCCTAGGCAACCGTCCGTTTTCGTTTCCGCAGCCCGGAGGTTTCGTGCTTGTCAGTGGAAAGTGATTGGCTTGTATCGTGCCTGTTCAGATGATTACAAAATTGTATTCGGCGGCGTTGCGGGGAGTGGATGCATTGGAGGTCGAGGTGGAGGTGAACGCCCGTGGCGCGGAAACCCCGTGCGTAATTATCGTCGGCCTGCCGGATGCGGCCGTGCGCGAAAGCTCCCAGCGTGTCACTTCGGCGATCATCGCCTCGGCATTGGATCTCGATCTCGGCGTGAAAACGGTGAACCTGGCACCGGCGGATTTGAAAAAAGAGGGTCCGTCCTTCGACCTGCCGATTGCCTTGGCGATGGTCGGCGCCAGCGGCACCCGGATTCTCGATACCGATGCCTTCTGCGTGGTGGGCGAGCTGGGTCTTGATGGCACCGTCCGCCCGGTCAAGGGCGTGCTGTCCATCGCTTTGGAAGCGCGGAAACGGGGACGCAAAAGCCTCATCGTCCCGGAAACCAACGCGGCGGAAGCGGCGGTGATCGAAGGCATCGATGTGATCCCGGTCCGCAATCTCAGGCAGGCCTGGGATATCCTCTGCGGTGAGAAACGCATCGCCCCATTTGTCCTGGACCGCCGCGCTTTTTTTGAAAGCCATCGGAATTATCTCGTCGATTTCAACGAGGTCAAAGGCCAGCAACACGTCAAGCGCGCCCTCGAAGTGGCGGCGGCAGGCGGCCACAATCTGCTCATGGTCGGTCCTCCCGGCACTGGCAAATCGATGCTGGCGAAACGCATTCCCACCATCATGCCGAACATGACCGAGGAGGATGCCATCGAAACCACCAAGATCCATTCGATCAGCGGCTTGCTGGATGCGAAAAATTCCTTCCTCACCACCCGTCCGTTCCGCGCCCCCCATCATACCATTTCCGATGCGGGACTGCTCGGCGGCGGGACCAATCCCGGGCCGGGCGAGGTCTCGCTCGCCCACCACGGAGTCCTGTTTCTTGACGAGCTGCCCGAGTTCCGCCGGCAGACGCTTGAGGTCATGCGCCAACCCCTCGAAGACGGCCACGTCACCATTTCACGCGCCGCCGGATCGCTGACTTTCCCGGCCAGATTCATGCTCGTGGCCGCGATGAACCCGTGCCCCTGCGGATTTTATGGCGATGCCAAACGGCAATGCCGCTGTTCGGTAAGACAGATCGAAAACTACCGTCAGCGCATCAGCGGCCCGCTGCTGGATCGGATCGATATCCACGTCGAAGTGCCACTGGTCGATTTCAAGGAACTGTCCTCCGAGGCGGTCACCGGCGAATCCTCCGCCATCATTCGCGAACGCGTCGCCAAGGCCCGCGCCATCCAGGTCGCGCGTTTCAAAGCGGTCAAACTCACCACCAATGCCGCCATGGGCGCGCGCCAGGTGCGCGAATGCTGCCAGCTCGATGCCGAAAGCAAAGGCTACCTCGAGCACGCCATGGAGCAGATGAATTTTTCCGCCCGCGCCCACGACCGCATCCTGAAAGTCTCCAGAACCCTCGCCGATCTGGCAGGGAAGGAAAAAATCAGCGGCAACGAGGTTTTGGAAGCAATCCAGTTCAGATCGCTTGATCGGCAACTGTTCGAGTAGAGGGAGCACCGCCCGCGCAGGCGATAGGAACCCCCGAGTTTCCGCCATCCGGAATTTTCCTGCTGGATGCTGAAAAAGCTGATCAGAATGATTTAATTTCAAAACGTGACTTTCCGCATGCAGCATGCTTTCTAGGGGTCTTATGAAAAAATGGCAGATCGCCTTTCTGACCATCCTGCTGACCATCATCTTCTCCGTTATCCGGCACCAACAGGTTTCAAAACCGGAAACCATGGAAGCTTCCCGTTCAGGAAACCATGCATCGCACTCTGGTCACATGGATTCGTTTGCGACAGCCGCATTGGCAAGCCCGCCAGCATCCGACGGACCTCCCGCGGTTTCCGCCCGCATTCTCCAGCGCCAGCCAGAAGACTTGCCTGCCGGGCAGAAAATCGGATTGGCCGGCCTGAAAGCAAGACGAGTCCCTCCGAAAGAACCCCTGCGCATCCCGGCTGGCAAACAACTGATGCTGACGGTGAAAATCGTTGATAATCTATCTGGACGGGCCGGTGCGGACGGACGCCTGGTCCTGCATACCGCAAATCCGGACAGTTTTCAGAACCTCAGCCGGGTCACCGCCGCCCATGAACTTTCGTTCCAGCGAATCCACTCGGTCAGCGATGAACAGATTGCCGAGCTTTGCCGGCGCGCTGCCGCGAACACCGGTGAAACCCAGGCGGATCTCGCAGCTCATTTGCAAATCATCATCCGCGATCCGGACCGGGAACGTGTGATCGCCATCGCCCGCGAATTACACGAACTCCCGGAAGTGGAGTATGCGGAATTGGCCTCGCTTGACGCTCCGCCGCCACCGCCGGCGGAGGATATCGCGCCGGTCACCCCACTGCTGGTTTCCTATCAGGATTATCGGGGCGCGGCCACGGGTGTGAATGTCGATTACGTGTGGAACACCTATGGAATTCGCGGTGTGGCGGAGCTTAGGATCACTGATTGCGAGTATATGTTCAATCCGGCTCACGAAGACCTGTCCGGCCTCGTCGAGCTCCAGCCCAACGTTGTTTCGATGCATCCGGCTCACGGCGATGACCACGGAACCGCCGTGCTAGGCGTGATAACATCCGCTTGGAACAACTATGGCACAACCGGCATCGTGCCGGAATGCACGACCCGGTTTTATCCCGAATACTCCACACTGACCACCGGCATGCAATACCGCGCAGCCACCCTCACCGCCGCTTTCGCCGACTCATCAAGCGGAGACATCGTGGTCATGGAAATGCAGACCGACGGACCGGCCTCCGGATCCACCGAATATGTTCCGGCCGAATATGACCTCACCGTCTGGAACATTGTGAAAACCGGATCCAATGCCGGCATCATCACAGTCGCAGCCGCAGGAAACGGGGGTCAGAATCTGGACGGCCCTTTGTTCAATGAATACAACGCCCGAGGTGACAGCGGTGCCATCATCGTGGGAAGCGCGACCAGCGGACGCGCAAGGCGCAGTTCCAGTTGTTACGGTGCGCGGGTCAATGTCCAGGGATTGGGCGAAACGGTCTTCACCACCGGCTACGGATCGTTCGCAGCTTATGGCGATGACGTGAATCAGGGATACACGAAGTCGTTTAGGGAAACCAGCGCGGCAACGGCTGTGATTTCCAGCGCCGTGGCCCTGCTGCAATCCACAGCCATCAGAATCTCCGGCATACGGCTCACTCCTGCCGCGATGCGGAGCATCCTGACAAGCACCGGCCACGCCCAGACCGGCCAAGATGCCGATACCGCCCATATCGGCCCGTTGCCAGAGCTGCAAGCCGCCACCACCGCGCTCTTCACATTATACCCACCCACATTCTCCACCCTCGCAAGTTGGGGGCACTACCATTTTGCAATTCCCTCACCTGATCTCACAGCCGACGATGATGACGACGGACTCGCCAGTCTTATGGAATACATCCTGGGCACTGATCCCACCGGCAAACCGCCGGAAGACAAAGCCTTTATGCCAAGAATAACCACCGCTCCCGACGGTCAAAACGAATCGCGGTGGACCTACGAATTCCACCAACCCGCATTGCGAACCGGTGCTTCGTGGGCCGTGCTCTCATCCGCAACTCTCTTAGTAAACAACTGGCAGCCTCTCGTTCACGGCGCCAACGGCATAAGCATCATCCGCGATGGCGACACCGTCCGCGCCAGCGGGCCCGTCACAGCGGGCACCATGTTCCTGAGGCTCCAAGTATCCGCAAACTAGAATTGCTAGAAAATCATGACAGGGGGACAGGCTTTTGTCCGAGTCTTTAGCCTGTATTTCGCATGCATTATCAGATTGTTGCCCGCATACACTATGAAATCTATTATCTCAATAAGATTAGTTAGGACGGTGATGGAATTTTTTTACTTATTAGTCGCGGTTGCTGTTCCTCGGTTGGTTTGTATAAATGGCTAAAGATTATCTGGATCAAGAATGGAAAAGAAAACGCCCTCCGTCGCCACATTTTGACATCCGGACTTTTTCGGAACCCCCTCCGTCGCCACTTTATGCCATCCGGACTTTTCCGGATACCACTTCGTCGCCAATTTGTGCCACCCGGACTTTTCCGGGGAGCGCCCCATCCTGCGGTGCCGGACGTTCTCTCCCATCGATCCGGAAAAAGGCGGACCATTCCGCAAGATGCTTCTTGCTTATGAAAAAAGCTTTTTGGCGTAGCTGGCGATCACTTCCGGATAGAGCCGGTGTTCGACTGCCTGGATGCGCTGGTGGAGGGTTTCGGCGGTATCGAAAGGCATGATGGAGACCGCTTCCTGTCTGAGAATGGGGCCGGTGTCCATCCCGGCATCGACGAGATGAACGGTCACTCCGGTGACCACGGCGCTGGCTTCGAGTGCCTGCTTCCAAGCCTCCAGGCCGGGAAATGCGGGCAACAGGGACGGGTGGATATTGAGGATTCGGGACGGAAATGCAGCCAGCAACGGTGCTTTCACGAGGCGCAGAAATCCCGCCAGACAAACCAGATCGACTCCCGCCTGGCTCAATCCGAGGGCGGTTTCCTGCTGTGCGGTATCAGGAAACTTCGTCCTGAAGGGCGAGCAAGCGATGAGTCCGGTGGGGATGCCGTGGTTTTTCGCGCGCTCGAGGATGAAGGCGTCGGGATTGTCCGAGAGCACTAGGGCAATCCGGGCTTCCAGCAAGCCGCTGTCGATGGCATCAATGATGGCCTGCAGGTTCGAGCCGGAGCCGGAGCCGAGAATACCGAGGGTGAGCATGGCCATGGTTTAAACTCCACGAGGATTCTGCCAAGATTCAAGTCGGGTGGCGCGAAGATAAAATCCGTGCATCCCGTTTTCATACCCGGAAGGCTCCGGCATTTCTCAGCAGCGAATCCAGCACGGGTGCCGGATTGCAGAGACGGTTTACAAGATCCTCCCATGCGGTTTCGTTGGTCAGGATCCGCACTTCGATGCGGAGGAAATAGATGGGGACATTGATTTCAGTCGGCTGTGGGAAACGGACGGCATCCTTCTCAGTGGTGACGATGAGATCCATATCGCGCTCGACACAGCGCTGCATGAAATCGTCCACATCGCGCCTGTTGAAACGATGGTGATCTGAAAAGCGGCGTTTGATTTCCACCTTCGCTCCCAAATCCGAGAGGGAGCGCTCGAAGTTTTCGGGAACGGCGATCGCACTGATCGCGCCGACCCATTTGCCTTCAAGAAAATTCAGGTCCTCGCGTTCCTGACTGTATAAATTTTCCAAATGGATGGGACGATGCGCGCACTCGATGATCGCCGCCGTCGGGTTGACTTTCCGCATGCGGGTGATCAGTTCCGCGTTCGAGGTGCCATCGCATTTGGTTATGAGGATATAGCTGGCGCGACGGAGATTTCCCGGCGGCTCCCGGAGAGTCCCGCGCGGCAACAGAGCCCCGGTGCCGTATGGCGAACGGGAATCGATCAGCACGATGTCGATCGAATGCGCGAGATCAAGATACTGCATGCCGTCATCCAGCATCAGGGTCTCGGCGGCAAGTTCACGGACCGCGAAACGGGCGGCCTTGACTCGGTCCTTATCGACCAGCACGGCGACTCCATCAAGGTTTTTGGCGAGCATAAACGGCTCGTCCCCGGCGAATTTTGAATCCAGCAGGATCGCCGACCCGGTCGAAACCACTTTAGGCATCAGGTGTCCGGGAATGCGCTTTTTACCAATGCCATCCCATTTCTGGTGACGATCCAGCTTCCTGCTTTTGTAGCCACGGGAAAGAATGGCGACGAAGCGTCCGCGATCCCGCAGCGCTTTGGCGAGCAGCTCAACAACCGGTGTTTTCCCCGTACCGCCCACCGTGAGATTGCCGATGGATATTACCTGGACTCCGAGAAATTCCCGGGGTTTCCACCCATTCCGGTAAAGCGCGATACGGCACTGGACGATGATGCGGAAAATCCCGGACAACCCCAGCATCAGGATTCTCGCTACGGTGGCACGAAAGCCTTTGGCACGACCGAAAATCACATCCGCGCCCCATTGCTCCAACTCGTCGATCCTTTCTTTCATGAATGGCTTGGTGGACAGGCTGGGATTTTCACCGCCAGACAACAAGTCCGGCTTCCGATATGGCTACCAAAAGAGGAAGCCACGCTTTGATTTCCGCCGGTAGCCGCCATCGCCAATTGAAATCACATCGATTTTGGTGCGCCCCAGGCCATCTCCATGAAAGCCGAGTTTTTTCGCAGCACGGGGCGTGACATCAAGATGGCGGCCCGTGATGAACGGCCCCCGGTCATTGATGCGGACATTTACGGATCGGCCGTTTTCGAGATTGGTGACCTTGACCAAAGCGGGAAGCGGTAAGGTTTTATGCGCTCCGGTGAGATGCCATGGCTGCACTTTTTCCCCAAGCGAGGTGGTGCCACGCTTCAGTCCGAAAAAACCCGATTCATCATACCATGAACATATTCCCGTTTCCGAGTATCCGAGCGCCTGCTCAACACTCATGGGATGATAGGTCTGGCCCCGGACGGTATAGGATCGGGTCATATAACCCGCATGTCCGCCGGGACGAGAGGAACAGGAAACACAAATGCAGAGAACGGCCACCACCGCAAGCAGCCGCTGGAGTGATGATTGGGTTCGGGCCATACCGCTGATGCAATGATCAGGATTTTCGCTCGCGGATCAGCTGGAGAGTCGTGGCGACTTTTTCCTTCATTTCCTTTCCCGGCTTGAATTTGACAGCGGCACGGGCGGGAATTGGAACGTCCTTACCGGGATCCTTCGGATTGCGGCCAATCTTGGCCTTCATTTCACGGACTTGAAATGCGCCGAAGTTTCTCATTACCACGGTGTCGCCTTGGGCAAGGGATTCGGTGATTTCATCAATCAGCGTTTGGACAACTTCGAGGACATCTTGCTGGGTGATTTCGATTCCCTTGGAACCAAGTTGATCGGTGATCTTGATGACGAGTTCTCGTTTGGTGATGGTTGCCATGGTATGTTAGAAAATTGAGTGGTTATGCGGGAAAGCTTTAATCAGAGCTTCGGATCGTTGTCGCGCAAAAACATGACTAACACTGCGTTTTTCATGCCAGAATTCATTTTCACCGCACTTTGAAGATGGAAAAACAAGCCCGGCATTCAAGCCGGCTGCCGACTGGGAGAGTTCGAGTGATCCTTGCCCTGAAAGCTTTCATATCCCGCCATTGCTGAAATTTTCCTTGCTGACGTGCATCTTATTTAAGTTTTCTGAAGGATTGACTGATCGTGATAATCCCGGCATCCTCTAACCAAATGAGTTCGACCGATTCCATTTCATTTTATTGTCCGTCGTGCAGCACTCGTTTGACCGTGCCTCTGCAGCTTGCGGGTGTCTCGGGACCATGTCCCAAGTGTGAGTTTGTGATCCAAGCTCCATATCCCGCCTCCGATCCAATAGTTCCTCTCCCGCCGCAAGAAATTCCAAGCCAACCGGTTCCTCTCCGGCCCGAGCCCAGACAATTGCCAAATCGTTCCGAGACCGTTGAAACGCCGACCCGCGTTCGCGCCGAGCCTAGCGGGGAAATCCGCGGACGCGCGGGCAACCCCGCGCCTCAGCACAAACACCATCATGGCAATCGTTTTTTACGTTTCATGGTGCCATTGCTTTTCCTGTGTCTTGCCATGGGTGTTGTTTATGGGGTGAAAAAATTCTTACAAATCGATCATGCGATCCCGAAGGATAAGAAGTCCGCATCCGGTGTTCCATTAGCGCCCACCAAGAAGGTGAAAGAGATCTTCCCGGAAGAACCCGACGAAAACAGCTTCGAGTCCCTCACCGAAAATACAAAGACTGAGGCCCTTCCGGTCGGCACGCCGGCCATGCCTGCGATCAGCGGGACGAATGAGGAGGCACCTCCGGAACCGCAGTCGATTGATGGCGGGATTCCAGCCTTGAAATTGTTGGAAGATTTCCTTGCGATGAAGTCGCTTGATGAACGGATGCCTCATTTGGAATCGAAAAGAACCGAAGCTGACCTGGCTAGCTCTATCCTTAATACCTCACTCCCTGAGGTAACGAAGATCTCCGTAGATATCCGGGAAACCAACTCGGTAGAGCAAATGGTGGATTACTATTATCTCGTGGATTTCACAGCGGAAGGTGGCGGCATCAATCCGCAGACCATGCTGGTGAGAATCCGAGGCACTAGTCCGCCGAAGGTTGTGGTTGATCCATTCCTCGATCTATATGGCGGCAGGTTTGCGAAATATGCATCAGCTCCCGTCAAAGAGGCAGGTACTTTTCAGGTGATTATAACCGCAGGAGCCTTCTGTTATGATGATGTCCCTGGTTCGGATAAAAAAATGACGCTTAAAATCCAAGCGCGTGAGGACACCAAGGAAATCGCGAAAGCATACTTCGGCAAAAGGTCGAAAATCGGCGATATGCTTCAGGATGAAACTTCCGGTCTCGGTTACGGCCAGGCGAAGGCCTGCTCTGTTTTCATGAGATGGAATATGGAGGAAGACCCACGGAATCCGTTCCTAGAAGCCCTCGATATTACTTCGCTAAATTGGAATCCTTAAGGAGACTGCTGTGAACAAGCGCGTCCCACCCGCCGTGTAGGACCTTGACGTCCGGCCCCAGATCCAGACTCCGAATGCGATCCGCAACCTGCCGGCTTGTCCCGCAAGACTCGCTACCGCAATAGACGATCACCATCTCAGCAGCAACAATCCGCATGGCGGCCTCAGCCTCGAACAATTGCGCATCCTCCTTTGGATCAAGATTCCAGAGAATTGAATCCCCAAGACCATTATCCTCCCATTCTTTCCGGGAACGGGCATCCACCCACAAGATTTTGCCGGCCACATCTGCGGGACAAATTTCATCCGCACGAAGTTGGTTAGGGTTACAGATTGAAACTAGAGTTCCCGGTGCGCCCTTGATGAACCAAGTAGCGCTTCCCGCCGCGAGGGATAATCCACAGACCACAGCGAACTGGGCAATCGTGTTCATGGTTTTTGCAATTCGGCTTTCACCACCGCGAAACCCTGCTGAACACGCTGTTTCGCCACATCCACATCCGTTTCAATCCGAACGATCACAAGACCCGGTGTGTTGGTGTTCTCCGGAGTGACCTCGATTTG
>JACMMB010000087.1 GCA_014379305.1 Akkermansiaceae bacterium | reverse complement strand
GGAGAAATTCGAATGGATGTCTCCGGTGAGGAAAACACAGTTTCCAACGGGTGGTCTGCCGGTCCCTACCCCGGCAATCGCACCGAGAATTTGCCTACGACTCTCATTGTAACCGTCCCAGGAATCGACATTGAAAGGGGTGGGGGTTGAGGATGTGGGATCAAGGCCGAATAAAGCCGCCGCATTACCCAAGAAGGAGGGGATGACATATACGGGAGCGATCTGGACGGAGTTTCCCAGCATTTTCCAACGGGCCGTGGAAAACAGAAGGTTCGCCTGGAGCCAGTTTGTCTGCTGCGGGCCAAGCAGGGTGCGGCTGTTTGAATTGATGGCGGCGGTATCGGCCTGGTTGGCGGGCTGTTTGCTACGATATTGGCGGAGATCCAGCATGAAGAGATCCATGAGGATGCCGAAGGAAAACTTGCGGTAGATTGCGCGGGACTCGCCCGTGGAACCGGTGGCGGCAGGCGGGCGCAATGGCATCCATTCATAGTAGGCCTGGATGCCGACATTTTTACGCGTTGGCCAGGCGCCTTCGGCAATGATGTCATTGCCCATCGCGTCCTGCCCCACGACCGTGCCGGCAGGACCCTCGGTATGGTTTTGCGCGCCATCGCGCCAGGCGTCATTGGCGGTTTCGTGGTCATCCCAAGTGGTGATGAAGGAGTAGCGGGAGTGGAGATTGCAGAGATCGGGATCCGCCTTGTAACAGGCATGACGCCGGCGGTAATCGGAAAGCGTGGTGATTTCCGTAGCCGGAATGTGGGCCCGGGTGCTGCCGGCGAAGCCATCCGGACCATATTCGCCATTGGCATATTCGTAAATGTAATCGCCGACATGGAGGATGAAATCCAGATCGTTCCGTTGTGCGAGGTGGCGGTAGGCGGTGAAATATCCGGCTTCAAAATTGGAGCATGAAACCAAGCCGAATCGAACCGATGAAGGATTGGAAACGGCCGCAGGCGCTGTCCGCATCCGACCGACCGGGGAGTAAACTCCGAGAGCATGGAATCGATAATAGTATTCCGTGCCGGATTGAAGTTTTGAGACATCAATTTTCACCGTGTGGTCGGTCGCAACCGAGGTTACGAAGCGTCCGGTGGCCACGCGCTGGGTGAAAGTTTCATTACGGGAAACCTCCCAAATTCCGCGCACCGGACTGCCGAGACCTGATCCGGGAGTTGCGGCGGCAGTGGGATTCACACGCGTCCAGATGATCACCCGGTCTTGGAGAGGATCGCCGGATGCAACGCCATAAGTGAAGGGATCAAAGCCAAGGTCGGCTGCTTCGGCACGTTTGCCGACACCTTGGAAGGCCACAAGGAAGGCAATTGTCGCGGAGCCTTTGGTAAGAAAATCCCGGCGGGGCATTGAGCTGCCGCGCGGGATAGTCTGCAGATCCTCATGGCGGGCGATGGCGGCAGTGGAAGTATTTATTTCCGCCTCAGCTTCAATTAAGGGGCAATCCGCCGTCGTAAGGACGGCCGGTTTCAAATGAGTATGATGTGGTTTTCCCATGGCGGGAGTATTCCACGCCATGAAATCACAGTTGCAGAACTTTTTCCTGCGACGAAATCGTGACTTTCTCCAAAAGCAAGATCACTTCACCCGGACCACCAGCACACGACGATCAAGCATTAACTCCTGCTCGGTTCCGTCCGGATATGCAGGGAAGTTTTCCCCGTAACCATGAGCACTCAGGGCGGTGGCGGGAACGCCGTATTTAACCGTGAGTTCAGTGAAGATCCTGCGGGCCCTGTCTGCGGATAACTTGAGATTCATCTCGTCCGTGCCTTCGGTGCTGGTATGCCCTTCGATGTCGAATACAGCGGTCGGGTTTGCGGCATAAACTTCTTTGATTGCTGCGGCAGTATCTTCGACGGCGATGCGGGATTCCACATCCAACAAGGCATCGGATCCTTCGACAAATAGCACCGGGATCGTCAGATAGGGGAGCTCCCGGCCTTCCACCAGAACAACACTGCGTTCGCTATTATAAACCCGTGGCGGCATCCCCGGAGTTTCGACAATTGTGGTGGTTTCCTTTTTCTCAACCACAGAACCGGGAGCAGGAGCCTCTGGTGCCGGGACCAATTTTGGAACAATTCCCAAGCGGCGACGTGCCATGGCGGCGTCAAGTCTTTCGCGGGTTATGGTTTTTGAAATAGATTCGGGGGCAAGTGCGTCGGTGACGGTTTCCTCGACAACGACGGTTTCAGGGTCAGTGCTTTCGATCACCGTTTCTTCGACCACAACTTTTTCAGATGCCGGAACCTGAGCGGATGCCTGGCTGACGAATGTGGCGACGAATAGGAATGGGTAGTGAAGTTTCATAATTTAACTGGCTTAATGCCGTCATTGCTTTTGCATCAAACGTGCCTTTCGCCAATATCCCGGTTGAATGATGGGAGGTATTCTAAAACCAAGGATTTGGAAGACACCAAGGCCGCCAGTCGATTGCCTAAGCCGGAGAATTACTGCGAAGTTCTCCGGGCTTTTTGCACGTTTCGCAGGCAAATAGCCTTTGCGGATTCACTCAAAGTATTTCTTAAGAGCGCGTTGCTCGTCTGGCGCAAGCGAGTCTTTCCAAACGCGTTCGCCGCCTTTGCCTGAGGCAGCAGTGCCGCCTGTGCTGGACTTGGAAAGGTCTTCATTAACCGTGTGTTTGCCATCTTGAAGCTGAAGCAGATCACCGGGTATTGCGCGGGAAAGGTCTTTGGCCTCAAGGGCGGTAAGTTCGCCGACGTCCAGCGGATCTTTACCGTTTTTCAGAACATTCGGATCGTGCCCCGGGCCGCGTTGGATACCGCCAGATCCGGAGCCGTCGCCTTCCTCGCCTTCTCCTTCCCCCAAAAGCTGCTCCTCCCAATCATCTTCTGTCTCACCCCCTTGTTTGGATTGTTTGAGGGATTGCTGAAGCTTCCCCATACTTTGTTTTAGTTGAGAAAGCTGGTCCGGGGTGAGTTTTCCCAGATCATTGGGATCGAGTTTTGAAAGCTGTTCGAGCAATGCGGGATTGGGTTTCATCGCGCCGTTTTCCAAGCTCTTGATTGCCTGCTCAAACTCCTCGGTGATTTTTTGTTTCTGCTCGGAACTCATTTTTTCCGCGTTATCTGCGAGTGCTTCCAGCGCGTTCTCCGCATTCGCAAGATCGCGCTCCAGGTTTTCCATATCGGAAGCCTGTGATTCTTTCAGACTGTCGGTGGCTTCGAGTGAGGCGTGACTGAACCATTCTTCCTCCTCCTGCGCGCGGAGTTGCTCGAGTCTTTCCTTCATTTCTTCGAGGTATTTCTCATCCACCATTGCCTGCTCACTAAGTTGTTCGAGTTGGGAATCCATCCGGGACCAGGCCTGAGGCTGGCGGGAGGGTGGGGGAGTAAGCGGTGCTCTCGCACTGATGGGGATAAAAAGTCCCAGCGCGACGAGAGCCAGGGCGGCAAATGGAGGAATCAGGGTTTTCGGGAGGTGCCAACGAAGCGACTCCGAAAGGTTTTCAGGCCGTGCCGGCCATTTCGAAATGCCCGCAGTGGCAGCGGAGAGGGCATTGTTAAGACCGGCTTCGGCTTCGATACGCACCAATGTCTGGTCCGGTTTTTCAAAGC
>JACMMB010000086.1 GCA_014379305.1 Akkermansiaceae bacterium | reverse complement strand
TTCGACCTTCGTCAGTTTTGCCATCGTCGTGCCGATTCCCTCGCTACCGACGTATCGCTCGGCGATCCGGTAAGGCGACATTCGCTCGATGAATTCCACTGGCACCTTCTTCCCTGGCACTATGATGTCCCTAATTTGCAAGATGATCTCACGACTCATCAACCCCGGCTCCGCGACCAAAGTTCCGCTCAAATACCTCGGGTCCGAACCCATCCAACCGACTTCTCCTTTCTTCGCCAGTCTCGGCTTGCCGTTAAGTTGAAACGAAATCGATAAACGGACATTCTCAGGGGAAATCTCCTCCACATGCAGCATCCCTCGCAGATCCTTGAAAGGTTCGTACGCCGCGATCGCCAGATTGATTTCCTCGGCATTCAGCTCGAGACTGGTCGTTGAATCGTCTTCAACAGCCAACCGGAATTTTTCCAGCTTTTCCGCCAGTCGGTTTAGCTCCGGCTCGCGATTCTCCAGAGAAACAATCTCGATCCTGGCAGGTTTTTCCTGTGTGAATTTAGCGATCTCATTGAATTGTCTGAACAAAGTCAGGATCGAAAACCCGATCAAAAAAATCATGACGATCACTGCAACGATTAGTATCGCGCAGCCCGCAAAAGGCGACTCCTCGCTAACTTCGACTTTCTCTTTCGTTTTACCTGCCATGGAAAAAATTACTCCCTTTCGTGCTTCTCATCCTTGATGGGGCCTGGTTTATCCTCACCCGGCTCTGTCCCCGGATCTTCAGGATGCGTCCATTCCTCATCCTCCGGCATTCCATGACTTGTCTCAGGATCAAAACCCTGATGCCACCCATCATCACCGTCCGCATGATCGGACTCCAAATCCAGATGAGGCGGGTGCGAATCAGCATTCCCTTTTTCGCGACCATCATGTTGATTTGCGTCGTTGCTGAGCATCCACCCAAGCCGGCGCTGCTTCAGCTCTTCCTCTTCGGCAGCTTCAAGATCGCGGGCCTTTTTCCGATCAAACCACGCGAGCCAAATACAGATTTCATATAAAATCGTCATCGGCGTGGCCATCAGAATCAGGGTCATCGCATCCGGTGTCGGGGTGATCACGGCAGCCGCAATAAAAATAGCGACAATCGCATATGCGCGGGTCCGCGACATGGTTTCATAACTAAGCAGGCCAAGCTTCACCAGCACCATCACCACCACCGGCAATTCAAACGACAAACCGAAGAGCAGCGTAAATTGGGTGGCGAAGGTGATATACTCACCGATCCGCCAGTCATTTGAGACACCCAAGCCACTGCTCCATTCGTAGAAAAAGAGAAGCGCCTTCGGAAGAACCAGATAATAGGCGAACAGGACACCACCTGAAAAGAGCCCGAAGCCGACAAGCATCGCGGGCCACAATACCTTTCGCTCATTGTGATGGAGGCCGGGAAGAACGAATTGCAGGATGAACAGGAGCAGTAGCGGAAACGCCAGAACGATGCCGGCAAAGAAGGCGAGCTTCATCGATAACATGAAGGTCTCCGTCGGTTTCAACGCGGACATCATTTTCAAATTGGAATCGGAGTTCACATCCACGTCAGGGCCTGAAATCAACAAGGCCATCAGCTGCTCCCTCATCGCGTTATCAACTCCCAGACTCTTAATGAAGCTTTTCCGCTTCTCTTCAGGCAAAGCCTTCACGGATCTCAGTAGCGTGACGCTGTGAGCGTGGAATTCCAATTCCGGCCTACCCAATGCTTGGTAGAACTTTGCGCGCTCATCGTCATTAAGACCGGCAGCCACTTGTTCGATTTTTTTCGCCTCGGCCCACAACTCCACAGATAACGCTTTGATTGCTTTATTTTGCGCATCGGGAAGAGATTCCTTCTGCTTCATCAACAACACATTTTCCGCCGGTCTGCGCAGCACATCCATCAACTGCTGTTGAAACGTAAAACAAATGATCATCGATACCACCAGAGTGATGACCACGCGGGTGACCATCACTCGCAAATCCTCGAGGTGCTCCAAAAAGGGCTTTTCGTGATCCGAATGGGCTTTTTCCCTGAACTCAAAAACTTTTTTTAATAAATACATTCAGCAGCAGCAAAGTGAAGTCCCGCCCAGCCACCTCCGCAAGGGCAGACTGAGGGGCAAATATTTCCCTCAAAAAAAGCTCATATCTGACTGCTGGTTTCTTTTTGACTCCAGCGCCGCGATTACTAATATGCGCGGTGTATGAGGTATGAAACCTCATTGGAAAACCAACAACACACTATATGAAGCCTACAATCCTGATTGCCGCACTTGCCATTCCCTTCCTTTTTGTCTCATGCAAAAAAGAAACTGAAACTGTTAGCGAGGAAATGTCATCCGGTGCCGACAAAGTCAAAGAAGGTGTCAAAGAAATGACCGAAGCAGCCGTAGATGATGCCAAAGACGCATCGGCTGACGCAAAAAAAGCAGCAAAAGAGGCGGGCGATGCCGCCAAGGAAGTCGTTGAGGACGCTGTGGATGCCGCTAAAGAGGCAACTGACAAAGCCGTTGATTCGGTCAAGGAAGTTGAGTAATACGTCCCCGACATAACCCAATCCATTTCCAATCCGGATGCCTCATCATGCATCCGGATTTTTTTAGGCTATCGCTGCGAGCTTTTGGAGATACGTAAAGCTGTAAATTCCGGTCCCGTGTCCATCACCCCAGAAAAGCTGCAGCCCGTAACCGCCGACCTTTTCAAACTTGTTCAGGACGAATGCACCCCGTCCGTATTCGACGTTCGGGCGTCGCACCCGCCCCATGGCATCAGGCTCACCCTGACATTGGGCACAAGGGCAGGCTCGTCTCAGCATCGGCAGCAACAAATATAGCTCCGTGCCATCGCCAAAACTAAGCGCGAGTTCATCACCGATTAAACAAACTGCGGCCAATTCACTCATGCAATTCTCCCAACTCGCCATCCACTCTGCCGCTTCGCTTTCCGAAAATCGCCGAACCAACTCTTACATGGGTCGCGCCTTCCTCGATCGCTACCTCGAAGTCGCCGCTCATACCCATACTGAGAAATGGTAACACCACGGAAAATTCTTGTTCCAACTCGTCCCTTAGAACTCTCAAATCCCGGAACCATCGCCTTGCATCCTCAGCGGATTTGGTGACCGGAGGAATTAGCATCAGACCGACAACCTCAATATTTGAAAGTGACAACGCCTGTTCAAATCCCGCTGTCAGATCCGCCACACTGAAGCCGCCTTTTGAAACTTCATCCGATTGGTTTACTTGTAAAAACACTTTAGGAAAAAGCCCGAGTTCACTCGCAATATCATTCGCATATATAGCGAGTTTGAAAGAATCGATGGCATGCACGTAAGGAAACAGAGGCAAAATTTTTCTCACCTTGTTGCTCTGAACCTTGCCTATGAAATGCCACTCCAAAGATGAGGGAAGCAACTCAATCTTTGTGGCCGCCTCCTGCAATCGGCTTTCTCCAAAGCATCCCTGACCCGCTTCCATCGCTTCGCGGATGCTCTCTGCCGGGAATGTCTTTGAGACAGCGATCAGCTTGACCGATTCCGGATCACGGCCCGCCTGGTCAATGGCCTCGCTGATGCGGGATTGTATGTGACCAAGCTGCCCGGCAATATCAGACATCAGCGCACTCCGCCATCGCCTTTGATCATTCCTGT
>JACMMB010000085.1 GCA_014379305.1 Akkermansiaceae bacterium | reverse complement strand
TAACGGGATGCGAATCCTCTTTGTAAAAGGTCCATGCCCTTTACCAGATTTGGAATATCGGCGGCCATCGGACCAACTGTATCGAGGTGCTTGGCCGATATTGGAAAAACACCTTTGGTGGATACTAAGCCATAGGTTGTTTTCAATCCGAAAATCCCGCAACAAGCCGCGGGAACCCGTATGGAACCACCCGTATCCGTCCCGATCGCGACATCCGCCCTGCCAGTCGAAACTGCGACTGCGGAGCCGCTCGAGGATCCGCCGGGAATGGCTTTGTTTTTGCCATCCCAACGATTTACCGGTGTCCCAAAGTAGGAATTCTCCCCCGAAACCGTTACGGCGAATTCGGTAAGGTTGGTTTTCCCGACAAACCGGACATTGCGTTCACGTGCGATTGCCAAGCATTGGGCATCCCGTTTCGCAGGCGGATTTGTTTTCGCGATATATTCGGATCCTGCAGACGTCACATAACCCTTCATGTCGATCAGGTCCTTAACCGCCAGACGGAGTCCACTACCCTCGCTCTGCGGCCAATAATGGATGAACGCATGATCGCCGGATGACCGACCGCTTTGTGTCAGATAGGTGCAACTGCTCAGCAAACCAGCCAGCAGAGTCACTGATACGATCTGGTTCTTGCTCAAAAAACGGCTTTTTTCCATAATTTACCCGCTTCTTATCGTGCCGTTGGAACACTATTGCAATGGAGGATAACCAAACGGTCCAATAAATTTTGTGAGGCAGGTCTGTGTGAATAATAAAATGGATATCAAGCTGAAATGGTTTCTGCTGCCGGAAAGTATGAGATCCTTGTTAATTGTGAGGAAACTAGGAATTACCATAAAGACCCTGGTGTTTTTCTGGGTGTGCACTTGCGCGCTCGCAGGGCAAGCCAACCCAGGCAATGAGCGGGTGAAGCGACTCACCCGCGCCGAAAGTTTCTTTGGCCTCCACTTCGATTTCCATGCCGGACCGGATTGCACGGAAATTGGAAAAAATACGACGCCCGGGATGATCGAAAAAATCATCGCGTCCGCTCATCCCGACTACATCCAGATCGATTGCAAAGGGCATCCGGGACTATCGAGCTATCCCACCAAAGTTGGCAATCAGGCACCGGGCTTTGTCGGCGATCCACTGCGCGTGTGGCGTGATGTAACCGCAAAAAACGGGGTCGCATTATATATGCACTATTCCGGAGTATGGGATTCCGAGGCCATCCGCCAACATCCCGACTGGGGCGTCATCAGCGCGGACGGGAAAACCGACGCCAACGCTATTTCCTTCTTCGGACCGTACGATGAAAAGCTATTGATTCCGCAACTGCGGGAATTGGCGGACGATTACGGCGTTGACGGCGCGTGGGTGGACGGTGAGTGCTGGGCCTCGAAGCCGGATTTCAGCGAGGCGGCTCTCAGGGCCTTTCGCAAACAAACCGGGATTAATAAAATGCCCCGTCAGCCCGGAGAACCCCATTGGTTTGAGTTTCTCCAATTCAACCGCGAAGCATTTCGAAACCACATCCGGCATTACATAGCTGAGGTGAAAAAAACCAATCCCCGGATGCAGTTATGCAGTAACTGGGCTTTTTCAGATCACATGCCTGAAGAGGTGTCCGCCCCGGTTGACTGGATTTCCGGCGATCTAAACCCTGAGGATTCCGTCAACGCTGCGAGATTCTCCGCCCGTTACCTCGCAAATCAGGGAAAACCGTGGGATCTGATGGGCTGGAGCTTTGTCCAGAAAGGTGACCTGAGAAACGGTTCCAAGCAGAAATCAGCAATTCAACTGCAACGGGAAGCCGCCCTTGTCATGGCGCAGGGCGGAGGTTTCCAACCTTATTACAACCAAACCCGCGACGGTTCGGTTCCCGAAATCCACCTGCCTGTCATCGGAGAGCTGGCAGCTTTCTGCAGGGCGAGGCAGGCGTTCTGCCAAGGTGCCAAACCCTTACCTCAGATCGCTCTGCTCTATTCCACTGAATCGAATTATCGAGAAATCAAAGGTTTGTTCACCCGCGATCTCTCGCGTATCTCGGGAACTCTTCAAGCCTTGCTCGAAAGCCAACATACCGTGGATGTGGTAAGCGAACACAACCTCGCCAAACGCATGGCGCAATATCCCTTGATCGTCATTGGTGAGTGCGATTATTTGGAACCCGGTTTCAAACAACTGCTCATCGCCTATGCCGAAAAAGGTGGAAAGCTGCTGATTATCGGACCATCGGCAGCTTCGTTGTTCGCTGCGGAATTGGACGTCTCGCTGGATGGCATCCAGGAAGAACCAAGGGTTCTTGCCAATGGAAATATTGTGACGCAAACCAAAGGCCCGACGAGTATCGCCACTCTTGGCAAGCGGGCAAAACCATTCGGGCAATTACTTCTATCCAAAGACTCAAAATCGGGTTCGCAGCCTGCAGCGTCCATTGCAACGTTGGGAAAGGGAAACATTGCAGCCACTTACTTCTCTTTCAGCCATGGCTACCTCGCAGAGCGCTCACCTGGGCTGCGTGGCTTTTTAACCGAATTGACTCAACAGCTTTTCCAAAATCCAATTCTGAAGGTAACGGGATCAAATGATGTCGAGGTCACGGTCAATCGCTTGAAAGGCAAACTGGCGATCAATCTCATCAATACCTCCGGGGCGCATTGGGACATGCGGAAAACTTTAATCGACTCTATCACTCCCATTGGACCACTGGAAGTCACGCTTCGTACCGTCAATAAACCAGCGAAAATCACCCTTCAGCCGGAAGGTCAGTCGCTACCCTTCGAGTTTAATAACGGGGATACGCACCTGACAGTACCCTCGCTCAAAATCCACAGCGTCCTTGTCGTGGAGAAATAGAAGTGGGATACCCTTTCGACTGTCCTAACTTTCCATTGGCATTCATCCCCGGCGGTCTATAACCCATTATTTAACTACAGAAACCCAATTCAAATTCGCCGCAAATGCATCCAAAAACCCTGGCTCCCGTTAAATCCAATTCTACCAAAACCAATTCGCGTACATGGCTTGCTGTTTTTTTCACGCTGGGAATTTCTTCGTTCGCGCTGGCAGTGGAAACATCAAACCAGGCCAATACCGTCTCCGGTGGCGAGCTGGCTATCGCGCAGATGGAAGTCACGCCCGGGTTGAAGGTTTCACTCTTCGCGGATGAATCCCTGATCTCGCATCCGGTTGCATTCTGCGCCGATGAAAAGGGCCGATTCTTTGTCGCGGAGTCGTTCCGCTTCATGGAACCTAACGGCGCGTGGAGCGACATTCGCCCGCGCATGGACTGGCTTGATGAGGATCTTGCATGCCGCAACCTTGAGGACCGGCAGAAACTTTATCTTTCCCGCCTCGGCCCTAAAATTTCCGAATGGAAACAGCTCAGCGAACGTATCCGGCTCATTGAAGATCGCGATCGCGATGGTAAGGCCGATCACGCAAGCGTTTTCGCCGAAGGCTTCAACGATATACTCGATGGCACGGCAGCAGGAATCATGGCTCGCAAGGGGACGGTCTGGTTTACCTGCATCCCGAGTCTTTGGCAGCTGCGCGAAAGTGCGGGGTCGGGAAAAGCCGATCTCAAAAAATCCCTGCATCGTGGATTCGGCGTGCGTCTGGGATATCTCGGACACGACCTTCACGGGCTCTGCATCGGGCCGGATGGGAAGCTGTATTTCAGCATCGGGGATCGGGGAACATACATCGAAAAGGACGTTGCCCGCGTCGTCGATCTTCCTGATACCGGTGCGGTCTTCCGTTGCAATCAGAACGGCTCCAATCTGGAGGTTTTCGCAACCGGATTGAGAAACCCGCAGGAACTCGCATTCGACAAGTTCGGCAATCTCTGGACCTGCGATAACAACGCCGATCACGGCGACAAAGCGCGCGGGGTATACGTCGTCGAAGGCGGCGATAGCGGCTGGCGGGTTGGTTTTCAACATGTGACTTATCCGATCGTTCTCGGCCCATGGAATTCCGAGAAACTCTGGCATCCATCATGGAAGGGACAGTCTGCCGCGATCGTTCCGCCTATCGCCAACTTTGCCCAAGGCCCGTCAGGCGTGGCCTATTATCCGGGAACGGGAATGGGGGCGGAATTTGAAGACAAATTTCTGGTTTGCGATTTCCTCGGGGATAACGGCGGAATTCACTCCCTGTCGGTCCAGCCGAAAGGAGCCTCGTTTGAATTGACCGGCTCATCGCATTTTGTCTGGCGGATTCCCGCAACGGACGTCGAGTTCGGCCCGGATGGTTCCGTTTACGCCTGCACTTGGAATGGAAATGTTGACGCCCAGAGCTTGGCCTACATCTATAAAATCTCTAACCCACTTTCAGATGTGGATACCCAAGTGTCGGAGACACAGCGCTTATTGGCAGAGGGAATGTCCAGGCGGAGTGATATGGAGCTGGCGAAATGGCTTGACCACAAAGACATGCGCATCCGCCGCGAGGCCCAGTTCGGGTTGGTGGAACGTGGATTAGCGGCAGTGACAACCTTGGAAAAAGTCTTACCGCGCCCGGAAACACTGCCGCGTCTGCACGCGCTGTGGGGCTTGGGCCAGATCGCCACAAAGTTTCCCAAGCAGCGGACACGCATCTTGAAATCAGTAATTGCAGCGCTTGAGTATCCTGATTTGGAAGTTCAGACACAGGCGGCCAAGGTATTGGGCGACACGGGGCATCAAGAGGCTTTTGACCCGCTGGCAGATCTTTTGTCCGGAACCAGCGCCCCCCGGGTCCGGTTTTTTGCAGCGCAAAGCCTCGGTAAACTAGGC
>JACMMB010000084.1 GCA_014379305.1 Akkermansiaceae bacterium | reverse complement strand
TCCCATTTATTCGCTTGAAACGCCGGCCCTGACATTTCCAGCAGATGATCCAGCGCCTCCTGTTTCAGCAGTGACTCAAGTCCGTATCCCGGCACAATCTCAGACTCTCTTCTCACCGGATCAATGACAATCAGCAGCGCGTGATTATCCTTTCCCCGTTTGCCCTCACCCGCAAACGCCCCGGCATTGAACAACCAGAACGCGTGCATCAGAAATGGGTGATCTGCCGGGAATTCATGCACCACCACCTGAATCACAAGCTGCGGAAAATGTCTCTGGATCTTAAAAATTTCATTCCTGATTTTACCAATCGATGAACCTTTCATTTGACCCGTCGTATCCCCCGCCATTGGATGGATCCGTGGCAGCGCCCCCACAAGCGCGCACGTCCTCGGAAATGTGAGTTTGCAGGCCGGACACTCGGAAATTTCAGGTTTCAGCGGGGTCTTGCAATACGGGCAACGCGTCACTTGCGGATGATAATCAGAGATCTCTCGGACGGTCGAAGAGAAAAGCATCGCACCGATATCTTCTGAGCTTGACCCGCGCCTGACCCGCAATCTCCCTCTCAGTCAGTGAATTTTTTCATTACTGGCACCGACACGGGAGTAGGAAAAACCTACCTGACAAGACTTATGCTCGGAGCTCTGCGCGCTGGGGGGAAACAAGCGGTTGGTTTCAAGCCCCTGTCTTGCGGAGACCGGGAAGACGCCAGAACCTTGGCAGAAGCTTCCGGAAATCTCCCCATCGACGAAGTCAACCCGTTCCACTTCCAAGCAGCCCTCGCTCCCCACATCGCCGCCCTGCTTGAAAACCGCAGCATCAATCCCGCCGACCTCCTCTCCGCCTATCTGCACATCGCATCAAACCATGAAATGGTCCTGGTGGAAGGCGCGGGCGGGTGGCAAGTGCCGATCACCGGAAATTATTTCATCTCCGATCTCGCGAAAGCCCTGGACCTCCCCGTCATCCTCATTGCCGCCAACCGGCTCGGAGCCTTGAATCATATCCTACTCACTCTCCAGGCCATCGAAGCCAAAGGCCTCACCTGCGCCGGAATCATCCTCAACCAACTGGAAGACGAGATGGACACCTCGATGATCACCAACAAAGGCATCATCGAATCCCTGACTTCGGTGAAACTCCTGGACCACATCATCCACGGCCAGGATTTTCTTTCCCAGGAACTCCTCGACGTGCTCTTGAAGTAGAAGCGAGCGGCCCCCGGTGGGGGAAACGGGGGCCGCTTCACTTACTCTCAGCTTCAGGGGGGGACAAGGAGCGGCATTCCGGGGGGAAAATGCTATCCTTGCTTGCGAGAGCTGAATACTTCTATCCCAAGCCCGCCGAAATCCTATTACGCCATCGCGTAGCTTCTGAAAACTTATGCCCGCCAAAAACTTCCACGTCCGCCAAGCCGCGGTCTCCGCCCTCCGCGCATGGGCCAAAGGCCACGATTACGCCGAAACCCTGATCGAGCGACATGCCCAGCGCCGCAAGCTCTCATCCTCGGACCGCGGGCTCCTCCAGGCCATCCTCTTCGGCGTCCTCCGCCACCGCCGCCTGCTTGATCATTGGATCGGAAAACTCCGCCACGGCAAGCTCGACGCCGATACCCGCGATATCCTCCGCGTCGGCCTTTGCCAGATTCTCATCCTCAACATCCCTGACCACGCCGCCGTCAACGAAACCGTCGAGGCCGGGAAAACCAGCGTCCGCTCCCTCATCAACGCCGTCCTCCGCAAGGCCATCCTGTCCCGCAAAAGACTGATGGACGAGCTCGAGGATCTCCCCCCCGCCGCCCTTCATTCACATCCCGATTGGCTCTTCAACCGCTGGAAAAAAACCTTCGGCAATGCCAAAGCCATCGCCATCATGGAATGGAACAACCAGCCCGCCGAAACTTTTTTCCGCCTCAATCCCCTTGCCCCGACCACCGAACCCATACCCGGCGAAGTTGTTCACCACGCACCGGATTACCTCGCTCTTGATGGCCCTCTTCCGACCCAACTCCTCGCCGCCGGAAACATTTACATCCAGGATCCGGCAACCCGCCATTCCGTCGAACTCCTCAATCCCCGGGCGGGCGAAAAAATTCTCGATGCCTGCGCCGCTCCTGGCGGAAAAGCTTTTTTAATCGCCGCCGCTCTCGGTGGTGGAAAAGGCCTCGTCTGCACCGACTCGAATGAAAAACGCCTGCCCCGCCTCCGGGAAAACCTCACCCGCCTCCACATCGCAGCCGATGAAATCTCCGTCCACGACTGGCGCCATCCCGCACCGGAAAAATACCTCGCCGCCTTCGACGCCATCCTTCTCGACGTCCCCTGCTCCAACACCGGCGTCATCCGCCGCCGCGTCGATGTCCGCTGGCGCCTCCAGCCCTCCGACATCGACGACCTCGCGAAAATCCAAACCGAAATCCTCACCCACGCCATCCCCTGTCTCAGACCCGGCGGCCGGATCGTCTATTCCACCTGCTCGATCGAGGAATCGGAAAACCTCCGCCTGATCGAAGTATTCATCACCGCCCACCCGGAAGTCAGATTGATCCGCACCATCCAAATCACCCCTCAGGAAAACGGCACCGACGGTGCTTTCGCCGCACTGCTTGAGATTTCCTCCTAGTCAGATTCGCCCCGCGCATCCAGCCTCCCATCCATGAAATCCTTCTTTCTCCTGCTTATGACTTTATTCTTTCTTGTCGCCATCGTGGGCGGCGGAGCGGCAATCTACTACCTCGCCAACACCTCGGAAATAACCCGGCCATCCAGGACAGCCCCGCCCTCCGCCCCGGCAAGGTGACTCCCCGCTCTCAAAGCAGCCGCCCGTAAATCCCCTTTAGGCCCGCCTGCCACTTTTCCAAAAACCGCAGATTCCTCACCTCCTGCGCCGCATCGAATTCAGCCCCCGCGTCGATTTCAGCGAACCTCCCGGACCGCGATCGAATGGATACCGCCACCTCCGCCAGCAATTCACTCACCTGCTCCCGCTGCGCGATCAACCGCACCTCCGCCAGCGCCTTCGCCAGTGATGATTGCGCTTTCCCATAAGTCTTGATCGCCGCCTCTGCCTCCGCGCCCACGGCGGCAACCTTTTGAAAAAGGTCCACCAGACCCGTTTCAATTTCTCCCCGCGCCTCGACCGACTGCCCCTGGATTTCCAGCCAAGCCATCAGCCTCCGCGCCGGACTCAACAGAACCTCACGCGCCGCCTGCAGCTTTGCAAACTCCCCCGCATCACCACCCGCATCGGGATGTTCCAAACCCGCCTTCAGCCTGAAAGCCTCCCGGATCTCCTCTTCGGAAACAACCAGCCTCACCGGCAGTCCCAAACTCGCAAACGCATCCATTTGATCAAGCCGCGAAGCTTTCCCCGCAGGAGCACGTCACCACCGCATTCGGATTGCTCACCTTGAATCCTCCCTGCTGCAGATCCTCCGAATAATCCAGTTCACTGCCGCTCACAAACAACGCGCTCTTCGGATCGATCACCACATTCACCCCATTGCTTGGCACCAGAATATCCCGATCCCTCGGCCCATCCACCAGATCCATCTTATATTGCAGTCCCGAGCAACCCCCGCCAATCACCGCGATCCGCAGCGCCCCGTCCGATCTCCCCTGCTTGTCCAGAAGCTGGCGCAAATGCCCCGAAGCGCCTGCCAAAACCCGCACCAGCTTCTCATTTCCGATCTTGTAATTGATTGCCGTCACCTTCCCTAACCTGCTGGCTGGCACCGCCACCGTCAACCGCCCAATACTGCCGGAAACCCGTCCGCCGCCAGCGCCGCCGCAGCCAGATCCTCCACCGCCGCCACCGAGCCCACCTGGCACAGCTTTTGCCGCAATTCCTTCGCCCCCGGAAAACCCTTGCAATACGCCATCAGCCGCGACCGCATCGCCGTCACCGTCTGCCGCTCATTGCCATAACGCCCGCTACCCACCGCCATCCGGCAATGCCGCAACACCAGCTCCCAGCGCTCCCCGATCGGCACCGCGGCCATCACCCTCCCCGTCTCCAGGAAATACTTCGCCTCGCGGAAAACCCATGGATTCTGCATCGCCGCCCGCCCGATCATCACCCCTGAAACGGCCGTCTCCCGCTTCCTTTTCGCCAGATCCTCCCCCGATGCGATATCCCCGTTGCCGATCACCGGCACCCGCACCGCCCGCGCCACCGCATCGATCACCTCCCAATCCGCATCCCCCCCGTAGCCCTGCGCCCGCGTCCGCCCGTGCACCGCGATCGCCAGCATCCCGCAATCCTCCAGTGTCCTTGCCACCTCCACCGCATTCACCGAATCCGCATCCCAGCCGATCCGGATCTTCGCCGTCACCGGCACCTCGTCCCCCACCGCCTTCGCCACCCCTGCCGCCACACTTGCCAGCAGCGGGCAATCTTTCAGCAGCGAGGAACCGCCGTTGCGCGAAACCACCTTGTTCACCGGACAGCCGAAATTGATGTCGATGAAATCCGGCCTCCTCCCCGCCAATCCCAAGTCGATGATCTTCCGCGCCGCCTCCCCCATACGCAACCCGTCCGCCCCGAACAATTGCACCCCCACCGGCCGCTGCTCCTCGGTAAACTCCGTATATTTCCGGGTCCGCTCATCCGCCTGCATGATCCCCTCTGCGGAAACAAACTCCGTCACCATCACATCCGCCCCCATCTCCTTGCAAATCTGCCGGAAAATCAAATCCGTCACCCCCGCCATCGGCGCCAGATACAAAGGGAAACGCTTGTCGGAAAACCACGGAAGCACGCCCCACCCTACATCCACCCCCCACTGCCCGTCAATTGTGCCGGACGGCGGCACCCTCCCAAGGAGCGGCGAATATCATCCGCCGGATCGTTTGGCCTCCATTCCCACCTCCGTGCAGACGATGAACTCGCAGGAATGGCAGGCAGCGACCCACCACCCATTCCCTTTTATAGAATCCCGCTTGCACCCCAACGGGTTCTCCTCTACCCCCACTCCGCCATGACAAACTACCGCGTCCTCGTTTCCGACCCCATTTCTGACAAAGGTGTGGAGGCCCTCCGTTCCGCCGCAGGCATCACCGTCGATGTCAATACCGGCCTCGCCCCGGAGGAACTGGTCAAAATCATCGGCCAATACCACGGCCTCGTTGTCCGCTCGCAGACCAAGGTCACCCGCGAAATCTTCGCCGCCGCCACCCATCTCAAAGCCATCGGGCGCGCCGGCG
>JACMMB010000083.1 GCA_014379305.1 Akkermansiaceae bacterium | reverse complement strand
TTTCATGTAAAGAGATTAGGAATTCAAATGGATGTCACTAAATCCCGTACACCGCAAGCGACGAGTTTCGGTTCGGTTTGACTCACTGAGCCTGCTATTCCCGCTGCTTGTTAGTTCTGAGTAAATTGCAGCTTGCAAGTCACTGCCACTCCGGCAGCGGGATTTTGCAATCCATCGCTCAGGAAAGCCAAGTGAATGCAATGATTTCCGCCAAAATGCGGGTGGCATGGAGTTTGCAACTGACCCACAGCCGCACCCATGCGACCCGACAACCTCCAACTCCCAACTACCATGAATTCGAACACACTCGAAATGGACGCGCAGACGGAAACCGCTGCTCCTGCGTTCCCCTATGACCCGCCACAGGTCAGCCATGCACCGGACGCCATGGCATCACCACTTGAAGAAGTGAAGGACGCCGCAAGTGAGCAATTCCGCAAAACCACCGCGGATCTCAAAGAATCAGGCTCCGAGGTATTGCAGACGGCGAAAGAAGCGGGATCAACTCTAGTCGCTGAACAAAAGGAGAAGATTGCTGATAAAATCGAGCAGTATTCCAAAGCACTTGAATCTGCCTGCAATACTTTAAGAGAAGGCGATGCCAATCCTTTAGTCGGACCCGCCAGCCGGGCTTCACAACATCTGCATAAAGCGTCAGACTACCTTAGATCGCGGGATGGCATGGATTTCCTGCACGACCTCGGCGATCTGGCGCGTCGGAAGCCGGAAATCTTCTTTGGGGGTCTCTTCGTTGCAGGCTTGGCGTCGGTGCGTTTCCTAAAGGCCTCGGCGCGTAACCAACGGTCATCACCGCAGACAAATCGCGGAACCGTCACCAACAAACCTTTGCCGCCTGCCAATGGAGCCTATGCGGGCACCACCAGTCCGACATTGCGGCAGCCAATCCTCAACCCCAATCAACTCAAATGAACCCGGAATCTAACATTGTAGATCTGCTGCGCAAACTTCGCGACGACACGACCTCGTTGGTCCGGGAAGAAGTCGTATTGGCAAAAACCGAGTTAGGCGAAAAACTGTCACGAACTTCCCGCCAAGTGGCCTATCTGGCAGCGGGTGCTTTTGTGGCATCCTCCGCGTTGCTGCTCCTGCTCATGGCTCTCAGCTTCCTGACATCGCAAATTTTTGTCGAACGCGGGCTGACTCCAAGCATGGCCTACTTCATCGGTTTCCTGATGATGGCGGTGATTGTTGGCTTGCTTAGCTATATCGTCATCTCCAAGGCACTTAGGAATCTGGGAATCGAATCAATCACACCTGAAAAAACCGTCCAAAGTCTTCGCGAAGACAGACAGTGGGCACAAGACAAATTATCATCATGAACGCTAATCTAATGACTCAAGAAGACCATCGCACCAGCGCGGAAATCGAAGCTGGAATTCGCGAGACGCGCCACCGCATGGATACCACGCTCGATGAGTTGGGAAGTCGCCTCACGGCACGGTCGCTGGTCAATTCCGCACTTGATTGGTGGGATTCTCCGGAGCCTGGTAACCAAGGCAGTGTCGCGGTGCGCAAGGCCGCGATCAGTCTTGGTCGCCAGGCAAAACGCCATCCAATGCCTGCGGTGTTGATTGGGGCGGGCGTGGCATGGCTGATTTCAGAATCAAGAAGCCATGATGGTCCAGCCATGACCTCTCCGGGTAATCGCTATCAACCCCGGGACAATGGCTTCTCCAATGGGGGGCGTTCTGAAGCGGAATCTGGCAGCTCAGTGGGGCAGTGGGTTGGCGACAAAGTGAGTGGAATCAAGGAAACGGCTGAAGACGCGCTGGAGAATGTGATGGAGAAATCCGCCCAGTTCGGCACTACCCTGCACCATGCGACCGACGTCGCCGGCGACCGGACCCACCAAGCGATTGATCGCGGGAAAACCGCCGTGGTTCATTTGAAGAATGAATTGGCGGAAGGTTACCGGGTGGGTGCCGATAAATTCACCGGTGCCTGCAAGGACTATCCACTTGCAGTGGGGGTCGCCTTTGCCGCGCTGGGTGCCTTGGCAGGTTTGGTGATTCCCAGAACCCAACGCGAGGACGACCTGATGGGAGAACAGTCCGACCATCTCTGTGATGAAACAAAAGAGAAAGCATCCGAGCTGCTGGAAACCGGCAAAGAAGTGGGTTCGCGGGTATTGGACTCAATCAAAGACGAAGCACGTGAACAAGGTTTTACGGGTGACAGTGTTTCAGATTCTTTATCAAATCTAGCGGATCGCGGAGAAAAGATCCTCCGGAAGGCAAAGGATGTCGCCGTAGATGTGGCCGATGAAAAGGGAATCAACCTACCCGGATCATCGAGGGCACCTGATTAAGGCCATCCCGATCCTAACGGAAATGGCGGCCCCTACACTTCAGTCGGACCCTCGAAATGCGCCGGTGCCCAGAGAAGCGCGGGTCATTGCAGGTCCGAATGATTCCGATCTTTATGTAGGGTTTCACAGAGGAAGTGTCTGCGCGGAAGATGGACTGTAAATATCGTTTCTTCGTCGACGGAGGCGACCTTGATCGTTCCCCCGTGCGCGGAAGCAACTTCCCGGGCGACATAAAGCCCTAACCCAACGCTGCCATGCCGACTCGTAGATATCGCTTCCAGCTGGCGTTTCATAGGGTCGAAAATGCTACTGATCAAATCCTCCGGTATGGGAGGCCCGAAGTTTCGCACCGCGAGATTTACCGATTCGCCTTCCGCAATGACAGTTAGATTAACGGGTGTAAGGGAGGAACCATGCTGCACCGCGTTTCCTAAAAGATTCCAAATCAACTGGCGCAGGCGCATGGCATCCCACTCGCCGGTGGTGTCTCCGTTTTCCGGGCATTTCAGCTCGAATAGGTGGCCAGGGTGCGCGGCTTGCATTTCACCGATCACCTCGCGGCAAAGGTCTACCAGATCCATCGGTTGGGCCAGAACACCCATCCTCGTCCCCATCCGGGTTCCCGTGAAGTCGAGAAGGTCGCGGATGAGGCAATCCATTGCATCAAGGCTTGAACATAAGGTGGCTGCCATTTTCGAGGCTCGGCTATCGAGCGTTGTCGATTCCGCGAGCAGATACGCATTCATCGTGGAGGCAGCGAGAGGATTTCGCAGATCGTGCCCCAGGTTGGCGATGAAACAATCACGGGAAGCGTCGACACAGCGCGCAAAGGTAGCCAAGGATTCGGCGAGCTGTTGGTCGATCGCCTCATTAAATCGGATGACGTCCTGCATCTCGAGTGAAGTCGAATCCGGTGAACTGCTAGCCCAGAGGTGGATGACACTGGCTCGCAAAGCGCGGAATTCGGCTACCAATGTGCGCACATCGAATCCGGATGAGAGACGGCTGACGGCGTGGAGATTAGACGCATCGTCCACCCGATCACTGTTTTTCCCCCGCTGGTTGGGCCCGCCTTGCCCGAGGCCTTTGGACTTTTCGGATTGTTGGGCTTGCGTCTGGGAAGACTTCATGTCCCGCGCCACCGCGAGCAACATGTCCTCCGCATGATCTCGAAGAACGCGGCGGCTTGCGACGGGCCCCGGCCAGATGCTGCGCGCAAAAGATTCCCATTCCTCCAGGATTTGCTCGAGGTTTGCGATGATGAAATCCGGGAGTCTCATTGTGCTGAAAAGGGGCGTGGAAAGACTATGCCAGCTCTCCTATTTCGAGCTGCTTGATTATGACAACCCTCTTGCAAGACGCAATTCTGAATATTGCGCGACCGGAAGAATGACGTCGGTCAAGAAATCATTAACATGACCGCATCGGCATGGTAGCAAGCGATTCTCCACTTCTTGCAACGGTCCCAATCGAGGAGTATCAAAGACAAGTGCAACCACTCTCCGCTTGGTTTGAAAATGAAGCAACCGCTCAACCGGCATGCCACGATCTATCTGACTAGCCGCGAAAAGGATGGGAAGTCGATTGACAGCTTTCAAGATGTCTTGGAGGCAACCACAAATCTTCTTTGTGAACTCTTTGGAGGCGTCACCTGCTATCCAGCCTTGGGTCTCTTCCAACGAGAAACCGGATCTCCCCAACGCGAGGAAATTCACATTCTCGAAAGCTATTGCGACAATACGGCTTGGGCCAGAGAATCCCATTTCCTGTGGACCATGGCCGGCGTCCTCTCCGCCCTCCTGCGCCAGGAAACCATGGCGTGTTCGCTTGACGGACAAATGGCTTTCGTGGAGCCCGTCCACATGTCTGATGAGGCGTCGAGAGGGATTATCAAAGCCGCATTGAAACGATGGGTCGCGGAGGCAAGATCCGTGGACGCATCGACAACTCCGACACCATCCGCCTAGCCAAACCGCTGGGTAACGTGAAACGAATGAGGCGGCTCCGAGCGGGGATCTCTAACCACCTGCAGGCGTTTACTCTTGCGCCGGCACAGCTGTTAGCAATAGCAGCGTGATGAGACGGGTGGCCTCGGGGATACCTGACTGCAACATGCGACAATCGGTGCAAATTGCACGCTTTTAGTCACTTAAGTGCATTTTTATGGAGATTCGGCGAAGTATGCTTGGCAAAACCATCCTAAGCTGCAGTCTGCGTCAACACCCTGGGCACTCGGCTAACAAATGTCGCCTGCCTGAATCACCCTCGATTTTTTTATGACCTCCGCGTTCCCTTACCCCTGCAACTGGTTGCTCCGTTTTGTTTCAGGCATCCTGTTATCGCTCCTCCTCTATCCGGCTGGCTTGATGGCCGCGGCGTTCAAATACAAAGATTCCCCCGGCGACATGAAGTGGCCAAATGGCCGGATCTTTTACACTTTCAAAAGCGACGTCATCACCGCCGAGCGGGAGGAATTCGAACGGGCGGCGCGTGCTTGGCAAAAAGTCGCCAACCTCAATTTCCAGCTCACCTACGAAAGCAACGAGACTTTGCATCAGTCACCGGCTGGAAATTACCTGCTAGTCCAACGGAACTACATCGGTCGCGACGTGAACTTCGCGTTCGTCGGCCGTTGCGGCTCGTTCACG
>JACMMB010000082.1 GCA_014379305.1 Akkermansiaceae bacterium | reverse complement strand
GTGCCCGGGATTCGCGCCAAGAACCAAAATCCGATCCGACAGGTAAACCGCTTCCTCTAGATCGTGGGTGATGAAAAGGATCGTAATGTCGACGTTCCGCCAGATTTCTAACAGATTTGACTGCATTTGCAACCGGGTCTGCGCATCCAATGCTCCGAATGGCTCGTCCATCAGTAAAATTCGCGGCTGGTTCGCCAGCGCCCTCGCAATCGCCACCCGCTGCTTCATCCCGCCCGAAAGCTCATATGGATACGAATCGACAAATTTGGAAAGCCCTACGAGCTCGATCCATTGCCGGGCCTCGCCCTCCGCAGTCGTCTCGCTGCTGCCGCTCATCAGCAACCCGAACATCACGTTCCGCTTGACCGTCAGCCACGGAAAAAGCGTATAGCCTTGAAACACCATTCCGCGATCCGGTCCCGGTCCCTTGACCACCTTGCCGTCCAACAGTATTTCACCTTCGGTCACATGTTCCAAGCCCGCGAGGCTGCGGATCAGCGTGGATTTTCCACAACCTGATTGACCAATCACACACATGAATTCCCTCCGGTGCACATCGAAGGTAACTCCTTTAAGCGCCACCACGCTGCCCTTCTGAGTCTCGAAAGTCCGCCCCGCATTTCTTATTTCGAGCACCTTCGGACGCTGCTTCAGTTTCTCGAATCGCGCCGATACTTCTACCGATTGCTCAAGATAACTGGGTAGTTCAATTTTCCCATATCTGCTCATGAAACCAGCTCCTTCTTCCCACCCGGCTCAATCCTGCCAGACACCAGCCATTTTGCGATCCTGCCTGGTAAAATAAACACCTTCGCCACCACCCCGACCTTCCCGCCGGAGGTCCACGGAAACAGAATTTCACGGAAACCGGCAAGCATCTGATCTGTCACAAAGCCCGTAATCCCGATCAGGAAAATCACCGGATACACATGATCAAAGTGAAACCTCCGGCCCTGGGTATCAATTATCTCTGTAAGCCCGCTCTTCATCCCGATCAGCTCGGCAATCACCAGCCACGTCCAGGCCCAGCCGAGCAGAATCCGCAGATCGTTGTAAAGATTCGGAAGGACCGCGGGGATCACCACCTTGCGAATCAAGTTGCCGCCTTTGGCCCCGAGCGTTTGACCGGCGTCGATCAAGGAGCTATCCACCATCCGCGTCGTGTTCGCAACCATCAGGATGAGATGCGGCAGTGTTCCGATCACCACCAAAGCGATCTTTGGCGACTCCGCCAAACCGAACACCGCGATCAACACAGTGCTGAAAGCCGGGGCCGGCATGTAACGGAAAAAGTCCGCAAACGGCTCAACAAGCCTTGAGAAAAACGGGAAAGTTCCCGCCATGAGCGCGATCGGCACCCCGAACACACACGCCATGAAAAACCCGAAGAAAACGATTCGCAGTGATTCGCCATATTTCCTCCACAGCTCCAAGTTCCCAAGTTCCGAGCTTCCCGAGAAATTTTCCCAGCCCTTCTCCACCACTTCATGCGGCGCCGGTAAATAGGAGGGACGCCCCACTTGTTTCGTTCCCTCCGGAATCAGCTTGTAGATCGGCTTGGAAAACAGATTGTTAGAATCATAGTATGATGAAATTTCCGCCATCAACTTGTAGTTGCGACCGATGATTTCAAGATTCTCCCGGGTGAGACTGCCCGGTTTCAGTTTCAAATCTCCCCGTGAAAGTTTTCCCCACGTCTCATAGGCAGTCGAATAAAGCTGTTGATAGTAATCCTTTGTCCCCAGCCGCTGCTTCAACCGCTGATCGAATAAGCCGTTCTTCACCAGCACTGGCTCGAAATCACGCAGTAACTTCTTGTTTGCCGCCCGCGCCACTCTCGGACTCTTTGTTTCGGAGATGCCGCTTGTCCCGGATTTTTCCAACCGGTTGTTATCCTCACGGATTGATTTTTGAAACTTTCTGAACCGGCCAGCCTCCATCGTATCTCCCGCCACATAGGTTGCCGCGAACAATTCCTTGTCCTCGGCAACGGCTGTCAGATTGATCCGATAATCAACTTTCCACAAAAAGGGCGCATAAGCGGCGAAGCACCACAGTAGCAGCGGTAACAGAAACGATATCACCATCAGGAATGTCGAACGCGCCTCTGACAGCGGCACTCCTACCCGGAACCAGCCACTATCGATTTTTCCCGACACTGCTTTGGTTAGATAAAAAAGACGGCGCATATAAAATGCGCGGCCTCTAAAATTGAAATGAAATTTACTCAGCCATTAGGCCCATCGTGATGCTTGGGTCGAGATAGGTATCGATATCAAGCGGCTTTTCATAGACCTTGTATTTTACATTGAAGCCATCTGAAACCTTGGTGGATCCGTAGATCGATTCCAAGCCATCCGCTTTTTCCCAGACCTTGCCTGCCTCCTCAAGAGTCAGAATATAAGTACCTTCCAAAAACGGTTCGTATTCATCTGGTTTGACCTTCACGCGGGCGGCCAGAATCTCGAGAGCCTCCTCCTGGTTGCCCTCGTCCTTCAGATAGTCGACGATTTTATACCAAACCGTCGCGATCTTCACCCAATCCGCCTTCTTCGATTCCAGCGATTCGGGAGTAACCGCAAGGCAGTCGTAAATCAGGCCCGGCGCGTCCTTCGATGAAAAAATCGCTTTTGAGCCAGGCACCTCCTTGAGTGCCGCGCCTGAATTCGGCTGCCAAGCGCAAATCGCAGCCACATCGCCGGTCTTGAGAACCTGGGGAGTCTCACTTGTGGGGGTGTTGACAATCTCGATGTCGCTTTCTTTCATCCCGTTGGATTCAAGGGCTTTCAAGGTCAGCAAATGCGGCACAAAGCCCTCTTCCAAGGCGACCTTCTTGCCTTTGAGCGCTTTGACATCCGCGATGTCCTTTCCCGCCACCAACATGTCATTTCCATTCGAGTAGTCATTGATCAAAATTGCCACCGAAGGCTTTGCTGTCGCACCCGTAACCAAGGCATCACCATTGGTCATACAAACCGCATCAAGTTTTCCCGCACCGTAGGCTTCCATTGAGGCGAGATAATCCATCCACACAAACTCGACCTCCACCCCGGCCTCCTTGAACCAGCCCTTCTTGATCGCAATTTCCCAGGCAACCCAGCCCGGCCAATCGCTGTAGCCCACTTTCAGAGGCTCTGCCGTGGCCATTCCTGAGAAACAGACTGCCATCAGTCCTGCGATAATCCTGCTTGTTTTTTTCATATTCTCTTTGATCGATCCGGGGTTCACGGCTTCGCGTATGATGAATTCAAGAAACCTTAATACCCAGCCTAGCATCGCGTGTGCCATTAGTCGGCCCGAATCCTAGCTTCCGCTCCGTGCAAGAATCCACAACATGTCGGACAGGCGATTGAGAAAAATCCTTACTGTTTCAGGAACACTTTCCCCGGATTCATTGAGCATCAGAACCTGCCTTTCCGCTCTCCTGGAAATGGTCCGGGCGAAATCCAGGTACGCTCTGGACATCGAGCCCTCCGCTCCGGGAATCGCCCAATGAGTATATTTGACACCGCTTTCTTCGATTGCACGAGCTGTCCCGGTGATCCACTCAAGATCGTGATCGGTTATGGCGGCATAATTCTTCTCCTGATATTTCACTTGGTCCTCACATCGGCACGCCAGCTGACCCATTAGGGCAAAAAGCAGGTTTTGAATTCGATCCAGGATTTCCAGGTGTTTGCCTTCACTGTCCGCAGCACGTGCGAGGCCCAGAGCGGCATTGAGTTCATCGATTGAGCCCAGGGTCTCGATTCGCAGGGATGTTTTGGAAATGCGTTGTCCGAACATCAGATCCGTATCGCCGTCGTCGCCCCGCTGGGTGATGATACTCATTTCGTGGAAGATGAACGTTGAAACTCACGGGGCAACACCGAAGATCAAGCGATAAACATGATAGAAACGGAATTGGCGAATCGGTTGGAAACCGCGATCTGCACAGTGGTAAGGGGACAGCAGGAAACGGTTCGCAAGGTCCTGGCCTGCATGATTTCAGGCGGACATGTGTTGCTTGAGGATTATCCTGGAACGGGGAAAACCACCCTCGCGAAAGCGATCGCGAAATCAGTCTGCGGCACCGGATTCAAACGCGTCCAATTCACCCCTGATCTTTTGCCTTCCGATATTCTTGGCGTTTCAGTGCTGGATCCCCGCACGCAGGAATTCAGATTCCACAAAGGCCCTGTATTCACCGATATCCTGCTGGCCGATGAAATCAACCGCGCCTCACCCAGAACCCAGAGCGCCTTATTGGAAGCCATGGGCGAACGCCAAGTGACAATCGAAGGGACTCGTTACGATCTTGATGGCATCTTCTTCGTCATAGCTACCCAGAATCCAGTTGAATTCCGTGGCACCTACCCTCTGCCTGAAGCGCAGATGGATCGTTTTGCAATCCAATGCGGACTAGGCTACGTGAGCGCTGGGGACGAAGCGGAAATCCTGGCGGATCAGGCGGAAAGCAACCCTGTGGATTCCATGGAGCCGGCGCTTGATCGCATGGAACTGCTCCGGATCATGGCGGCTTCGAGGAAAATCCGTTTCAGCGATGAACTGCGCCATTACGCGGTCGCTCTCGTCGCGTCAACCCGTGGCATCCCTGAAATCCAGCTTGCCGCCAGTCCGCGAGCGTCACTTGCCCTCATGAAAATTTCCCAGGCCATCTCGCTATTCGAAGGCCGCGAATTTGTCGTGCCGGAGGCGATCCAGTCGGTCGCCGTGGATGTGATCGCGCATCGCCTTGTACTGGCGCCCGAAGCAAAATATTCGGGCATGGACGCGCGCCAGTTCGTCGAGGATTTGGTTCGGAAAGTTCCCACCCCGATTTGATAAAAGCCTGAGAAATGAATCGGAAATTCCTGATGCTATACAGACTCTACCATGGTGGAGCCGCATTGCAGTATTGGTTTTCACGGCGCATCCGGCCTGCCGGGATAGGCATTCTATTGGTGCTTTCCTTTGCCAGCTTCATCAGCATCGGCCAGCCCAAGGATTCCATTTTCCAAGTGTTTGGATTCTCCCTCGGACTTACGCTGCTGAGCCTCATCTGGGTGCAATTCAGGGGGGCGAGATTGATGGGATCACATGAACTCCCGCGCCATGCGACGGTCGGCGAAGTGCTGCGGTACTCAGTGAAAATAGAGAACTGCGGCAAACGACAATTGAAATACGCCTGGATCGAAGACACCCCGCCCGATCCGCGCCCAAGCCCCGCTGAGTTCGCCTTGTTGAAAGAACCGGGCGAGGACAGGCGAAATCCATTCGACCGTTATCTCGCCTATTACCGCTGGCGTTGGCTCATCTCACGCAGGCGCGGATTTTCGGGTGGAAACAGCGAAGCCGTCATCGGCCTGGACCTAGGTCAAACAAAGAGAATTTCGATGAAATTGACTCCCTTGCATCGTGGCGTCATGGCGGTAAATAACCTGCGCGTTCTGCTTCCCGACCCATTGGGGTTTTTCCAAAAATACAAACCCATCGTCTGTCCACCGGCTCGACTTGTTGTATTGCCGAAACGCTACCGGCTTCCCCAGGTCATCATGCCCGGCACTGCTGCTTTCCGCATCGGCGGAGAGGAAACCAGCAACGCGATCGGCAACGCGGGCGAGTTCGTCGGCCTTCGTGAATATCGACCGGGCGATCCCCTCAGACAGATACATTGGAAAAGCTGGGCGCATACTGGAAGACCCATGGTAAAAGAGCTGGAGGATACCTTCTATCCCCGCTACGCACTTGTTCTTGATACCTTTGCCTCAGCGTCCGATGAAGGTGCGTTTGAGGAAATGATCTCGGTCGCCGCATCATTTGTGGTCGGTCTCGATCACAGCGAGTCGTTGCTTGATCTGATGTTCATTGCGGACAAGGCCCACACGGTCACAGCCGGTCGTGGGATGGAACGGGCGGAAAAATTGCTTGAGGTCCTGGCAGGGGTCCGCATGGAAATGGCGAACCGTTTTGACACTCTTTCCGACACAATCATTCAGCACCGCGAAAAACTGACTTCCTGCCTGCTGATTTTAAACGGCTGGGATGAACAACGTGAGGTTTTCGTAAAGGATCTTTTGCGCACTGGCATTCTTTGCGTGCCATTGGTTGTTGGCTCCGGGAAAGCACCGCCGGTGCTGATGGGCCACTGGCTTGAGCAGGGAAATATCGCCCGCGATCTCCTTCGCTTGCCGACGAGGCTTTCCGCTGCCATATAATATCCTTTGAACGATGGATAGTCCCGTCCAAGCCCCGCCCAAATTTCTGCTAGGCGCGACGCTGCTTTTCTGGGGAGCCATGACCGGGAACATCCTTCCCGCAATGATTTTGGTATTGCTTCTGGAAGGCGCGAACTGGATCCGTTTTCGCTGGATCTTCGATGATTCAGCATGCTCGCGGGCATGGCAGCTGAGTATGGTGATAATCCTCATCAGTGGCGTTCTTATCTGGCTCGACGGCGATCGATATACCGCCCTGCCGAAGCTGATGGTATGGCTGCCCATCCTGCTGCTGCCGCTACAATTCATTCAGAGCTTCGGCGTGCGGAACTATGTGCCCCTCAATAGCTTCTCGTTTTTCTCCAAGCTGCATCGTGAGCGGAACCGCAAACTCGGATTGAGCGAATCGGTAATCCGTTTCAATTTTGGGAACCCGTACTTGATCGCCATTCTAACGGCCTCCAGTCTGGGGGAACATGCCCAGCATATGCTGTTTCTGCCCGGACTCGTTCTCGCGGGAGGATGGCTTGCGTTTTCAAAGGTCAGGCTACGCCCCTTCGCCATTGTCATCCTCGTATTTTCAGCGGGCCTGATCGCCCTCGCCGGCCAGATTGGAATGCGCAAACTCTATGATTGGGCAACCAACACCTCCTACGATGGCGGATATCCAGGCACCGACCCGACAATCAACAGAACCAGCATCGGATCGCTTGGTAAGATCAAACAATCGCCGGAGATGCTCTGGCGTCTGCGCCCGCTGGACGGCCAGCCAAGTCCTCGCCTGCTTCGCATGGCTAGCTACAATTTTTATCAGCGAACCGTTTGGAAAAACCATATCCCGGAAGAAATTTCGCCCGAGGAAGCCGGCTTCAACGATCTTTCCACACTTGAACTCACCGATGGTGAGCCACACTTTCGGATGCGGAAAAACATGAGCAGGAATGACCTGCTTGAAAATCTACCCGCATTCCGCATTCGTGGCGCTGCCAGGTCGGGAACACCCCTGCCCTTGCCAGGCGACACATCGACTCTGCGTGATCTTGATCTCGATGGAATCGAAATCAATCCGCTTGGCACGGTCAGGATTTTCCCGAAAAAATCCATCATCGATGGCACCATCAGGTGGCGGGACGATGCCTCCCCGGAAAGTCCACCGTGGCCAAAGGAGGACCTCGAAATACCCGAAGTGGATCAGGAGGCCATCAATCAGGTTGTCATCGATCTCGGCCTGCGCGATATCCCGACTCCTGCTGCCAAACTCGGAAAACTCAGGCAATGGTTTGATCAGGAATTCAGCTACACGAGATACCTCAGCATGCCGCGTGGCTTCCCCCGGGCAGGGCAACCCAGCCCCGTGACACTTTTTCTAACCAAAGGCAAACGCGGTCACTGCGAATACTTCGCGACCGCCGCAACTCTCATTTTGAGAGCTGCGGGAATTCCCGCCAGATACAGCGTGGGCTTTGCGGTGATGGAACGGGATGCCAAACGCAACGAGTTCGTCATCCGCGGGCTTCATGGACACGCATGGTGCCGGGCTTGGGACGAAACCCGCGACATGTGGATCGATTTCGACGCCACACCATCCGGCTGGATCACGACGGAGACTCTCGACGAAACGAAATCCCACTGGATTGCGGACACCTACCAACGCATCAAAGAAGACTTCTTCCTATGGCGCAATCGTCCGAATAACCGTCTCGGTGCCAGCATTGTCATGTGGTTCATCGGACTCGCTGTCCTGGCGTTCATCGGCAAACGGCTTTGGAAATCAAAGATGGAAGTCGGCACAAAAAGGCGTCTGGAAAAGACACTTTTTCCCATGGCGGGGACCAAAACCCCTCTCCATGACCTGGAAAAAATCAGCTTGCGCCATCTCGGCCCGCGCCCCGCGGGCTTGACCTACGCCAGATGGATGCGAGGCCTCTCGGACCACATCATTTCTCCACAGCTCATGGATGAGGCCCTGGGCTTGCATCAGCAATTGCGTTTCGATCCTCAAGCCTCGCCGTCCCAGAATGAAAACCGCCTCAGGGATTTGACCCGGGAATTTGACACGGTCCTCAAACGGGCCAAACTGAAGCGATCCGTTTAAGTCCACAAAACGATTGCGATCCCGTCCGCCATATAAACGTGCTTGG
>JACMMB010000081.1 GCA_014379305.1 Akkermansiaceae bacterium | reverse complement strand
CAGGTGGTGGAGGAGCTGCTGGCTGCCGGGAATTTTGATGAGCTGAATGACCGGTTTTTCAAAACCTTGGCGTTCGGAACGGGAGGACTCAGGGGCCGCACGATTGGCCGGACGGTGACCGTTGCCGAGCAGGGTGCGGGAGGGCCGAACGGGAGGCCGGAATTTCCATGCATCGGCACTGCGGCGATGAACTATTACAATGTTTCACGGGCGGTGCGCGGGATGATTGCCCATGTGCACGCTTTTGTGGCGGATGGCGACAAACCGACATTTGTGTTTGCCCACGATACCCGGCATTTCTCCCAAAATTTCGCCAATTTTTGCGCGCGAATCTGCGCGGATCTAGGCTGCGATGCATACCTCTTCGCCGGACCGCGCTCCACTCCCCAGCTCTCGTTCGCGGTGAGGGAACTTCGCGCGGATGCCGGAGTGGTGATTACGGCGAGTCACAACCCGGCACATGACTGCGGCTTCAAAGCCTATTTCAACGATGGTGGACAAATCGTCGAGCCACACGCCACTGCGATTATCAATGAGGTGAATTCCATCAGCAGCGAGCGCTATGAGCCGCTGCCGGGTGAGCTTCAGGGAAAGACCACGACTTTAGGCGATGAGTTTGACGCGAAATACATCGAGCTTCTGAAAACACTGTTGCTGCAACCAGGCCTGTTGGAGAAATCGCCGATCAGGGTCGTGTTTACCAATCTGCATGGCACCGGCGGTCACATCAACGTGCCGATGTTGAAAAGCCTAGGCTTCGAGGTGCTGACGGTAGCAGAGCAGGATGTTCAGGACGGCCGGTTTCCGACGGTGGATTCACCGAATCCTGAAAACGCTCCGGCTCTGGCGATGGCGATCAAGCTCGCGGAAAGCTGCGACGCGGAGATCGTTATCGGCACGGATCCGGATGCGGACCGGATGGGTGTCGCAGTGCGCGATGGGATGGGTAAAATGGTTTTGCTTTCGGGCAATCAAATCGGCTCGCTGATGGCTTGGTATCGCTTGAAAACCTGTTTTGAGCTTGGCTGGCTGACGAACTCGAACCGCGCGCGTGCCGTGCTGGTGAAGACATTCGTAACCACCGAGCTACAGACTGCGATCGCAAATTCATTCGGCGTCTCGCTGGTGGATACGCTGACCGGTTTCAAATACATCGCTGCGAAATTGAAAAAGTACGAGGACGCGATTCCGGCGGATCGAAAAGGCGACTACCGCTCGCTTTCGCAAGAAAAAACCCGCGCATTGCGGCTGGAGACTTCGCGGTTTTTCGTGTTCGGTGGCGAAGAGAGCTATGGCTATCTCGGATCGGATGCGGTGCGCGACAAGGATGCCAACGGGGCGACGCTAATGTTCGCCGAAGTGGCGGCTTATGCCAAATCGGTTGGAAAAACCCTGCCTGAATTGCTGGATGATCTCTACCGGGAATTCGGATATTATCTCGAAGTTGGGAAATCGCTGACCATGGAAGGCGCGGATGGCGCGGCGAAAATCCAGTCACTTGCGGATTCTTACGCGAATGATCATCCGAAAGAAATCGATGGCTCCGAAGTCACGCGCTTCCGGGATTTTTCCGCACAGGATATCTATGATCAGGAGGGCGATCTGCTGCCAAAGGAAAAGATGCTGTTCTTCGATCTCGCGGATGGAAGATCATTCGCCGTGCGTCCATCCGGAACCGAGCCTAAGATCAAGTTCTATCTCTACGGGAAAGCGGAAGCCGGCGGCGATCTGGCGGCGACGAAGCACGAAGTTGCGAGAAACCTTACCGGCCTGTGGCAATGGATTGAGCAGGACGCGAAGGGGAGGGGATGAAAGCGATAGACCAGATTGGCGGTTTACTAAACTCGGATAATGAAAAAGAGCATAAGTGCGTTGATTTTTGCAATAGGTTTGGCGCTTGGCTGGCTAGGTGGTGGAATCGGGCGGGATGTGCCCGAAGATGATGTTCCGGCAACAAGCACCATGCGACTCAGAGCGCGGGAGCGAGTTGCTCAGAAAATTTCCCATGGCTCCAAATGGCAGACGGCGGGCAGGCAATCGATGAGCTTCACGTCTGATGAGAAGCAGGATTTTGTTAGCGGCTTAAGGAAAGAAGATCGCGGAAGCGCACTCGAGGCGATTGCCGCACAATCCGGGCCGGATGGTCTTGATTATTCGACGCGAAGCTTGCTTGAGGAAATCCTGAAGACCTGGTTGGCAGAGGACTTCGATGGTGCGTGGAATTGGGCTCAAGGCCGGGAGAACCCTCTTACCCGCAAGTTTTTCATCGGAAAGTTATTGGATGCGTTGATAGAGAAAGATCCGGATCGGGCGTTCTTGCTGCACCTGAAGCAGGTTGCTGCGGACCCATCGTTCAATTCTTCAGTGCCATTCAAATTAGTAGTAATTAAGGCAAAGGAAGGTGCTGATGCGTTTTTGAAATTTATCACCAGCACCCCATTCGGAAATGGGAGCAGCGGCACTTTTGTGGAGTTTGCCCCGGATTTTGATTTTCAAAGCTTGGCAACAGGGGTGGCGGATCTCAAGAAGGTAAACGGTGGAAAAGAACCGCCGCATTTTCCCAGCAATTTCTTTGAGGGTTGGGGCAAGAGTGATCCTGAAGCGGCTCATGCATGGTTGGCAGCAGGGAACACGCTTCCGTTTGGCGCTTGGGATGATTTGGTAAAAGGAATTGAGGATCGCTCGGGAATGCCTGCGGCTGCGACATGGACAGCCGAAAAGCTCAACAGCGCGGGCGCATTGCGCGAAAAAATGGTGGAATCCTTGGCGGAATCGGATTCGGAGTTATTTTCCAGCAGGATTATCGGAATCTCGGCTGCAATGGCTGATGCATCTACGGCAGATCAATTTCTCGCGGAAGTGACTTTGAAGATCGGTTATGGGTTTGAAGACAAACGGCAGGGTGCGGTATTGAACGCGATGTCATCGCCCGAGGCGCGGTTAGAGGTTTTCAGAGACTTGGTCGATAATGGCAGGTTCCCGGATCTGGCAAAAATTACTGACTATCAACTCCAAAATTGGGGAATCGCACGCCAACAGCTGGAAGCGATTGCTCCAAAGGTGGCCGAGGAATGATTTGTGTGAATTTGGCCGATTGGATAATTCAAGAGCTTGGTATTCAAAATCGGACCGGCTGGTTATTTTGATTTCCGACGGGATTTAGCCTCGAAATCGACAGCCTTGGGATCGAAGAGTTCGGGTTCGTAGCCGGGATTTGCCCATTCGATTTCACCGGCGAGTGCCTGCATAAATTGGAATGCTCCGCCAAAATCCTCAGGAGGACAGGCGCGGGCACCGTCAATGATGATCGGCCCGCCATCGCCTTCCTCGCGCTTCTCGAAAACAATTTCGTGAATCCATTCATCGGCAAAATCGTAGCGGTAAAGCATGCGCAAGGGCAGTCGCCTGCGACCGAGATATTCCGCGACGGTGAGTCCGGCTTCGTCCTGAAAATCGCCAAGCGTCTGATCCTCCAGTCCTACAGGGCCGATGACATCGACGAGGCGCTTGCCCTTGCCGTGTCGGAATTCGTGGGGATGTTTGTTTTCCCAGCCCATTGCGGCCTGGATCGCATCGCTTAGCTGGATGAAGGTCACAGTGGTCGAGATGGAAAATCGCCGCCAAATCTGCGGCTGTATTCCGTAAGTCATCACTTTCACCACCACCCGATCCGGTTCCGTTTTTTTAGCCATGAAGCGGGATGTTAGAGAAATGATGGCTCGGATTCAAATGCAAAGCCACTGCTCACTGCTGAGGGCGGATTTTATCCATGTTGGATGAGTATTCTGCGAGCGAGGCTTGATAGCGTGCGAGCTGGCCGGGAGTGAGAATGCCTTCGAACTGGGTCATTTTTCGCTGCAACTCGGCTTTGTGATGAGCAAATAGATTCAAATGAAGGGCTTCGGGATTGGTTGGGTTTTCAGTAGGTCTCAGTTTCCTCAGAATGACGATTCCCTCCTCTGAAAAGGTGCTTTTACCGATGGGTAGGAAGGATGACGATAAAAGCAGCCGGGTGCCGTCGGAGATATTCGCAAATTCCTGCTCCGCATCCTGACGAAGAAGATCCAGGGCTTGATTGCGCTGGTCCGGATCAAGGTCAAGACCACCAAGCTCGTTGAGGAAGGATTTTTGGGCCTGCGATTCCAAATGGTTTTCGCGGTCGCGGGCCTGCATGGCCTTGAACGCGGCTTGTTGCCGGGTGGTGAGCAGGGAAATGATTTTCGCCTGAAGTCCGGTGCCGGCTTTTTCGAAATCCTCCAGCGGCTCTTCACCCTGATCAATTTGGGAAAGGCTTTGCTCGATGCTTGCGGAAAGGGTTTTTGCCTGCTCGCTACTCAAACCCAATACTTCCATCAATCGCGACCATTTTGCGCGATCAATTTGCTCACCTGAATCAGTGGCGGGGACAGGGTTTTCAGAGATGGCTTGAGCTGTTGAATCCGGAGCGGGATTTGCTTCTTGATCGGGAAAAGTGTCGGCGGGGGATTCCTGTTTCGGAGGCGGTGTGCTCGACACGTACCGTGATTCAGCAGGAGAAAAACCTTCCAAATCCCTGGAGGCGGACTTCACCAGCCAGCCGCTGGCGAATCCAATGGCAAGGGCGATGATCGAAATGATGATAGTCGGTTTCATGATTCAAGGTGTCACGCTTCTCGGATTGAAGCAACCGCTGCCGCCATATCCTTCGCCCCGAAGGTGGTGGAGCCGGCCACCATGATGTTCGCCCCGGCCCTGGCGGAAACGCCTGCTGTTTCCGCGCCGATCCCGCCATCGACTTCGATGTGGTAAATAAGCTTTTTCGCTTTGCGGTATTCCGCAGCCGTTTCGACTTTGCCCATCATATCCATCATGAATGGCTGGCCTCCAAAACCAGGAACCACGGTCATGCAAAGCAACAGGTCGATCTTATCCAGGAAGGGAACAACTTCGGTGAAAGGGGTGGCTGGATTGAGCGCCAAACCTGCCAGGCACCCTGCCTCCCGAATACGTTTCAAGGTTTCCCCTACATCGTGCTGAGCTTCAACATGAACCGTGATGCAATCAGCACCTGCAGCAATGAATCGCGGCAGGTAGTGATCGGGACGGGAGATCATCAGGTGCACATCGAGGAAAATGTCGTTGGTTGCGTGAATTGTCTGCACCACCGCAGGCCCAAAGGAAATGTTGTCCACAAAATGGCCGTCCATCACATCAAGGTGCAACCAATCCGCGCCCGAGTTGATGGCACGAGTCGTTTCCTCGCCGAGCCGTGAAAAATCAGCAGCGAGCAACGACGGTGCCACCACCCGGTCCAAGTATGTCTTTTTGATCACCTCGCAAACGAAGCATGGACGCAGGGAATGGGAAGGAAAATGCGGAAGCGCGGATTGTCATTTGCCTGGGTTGGTGTTGTCTGGCGGCTGGAAACGAATTAATAACCGTTTCTCATTTAGCAAACCATGCATCAGGAAGACATCATCATCGACCTCCACAGCGACGCCCATTTCATGCAGCAGGCGATGCGGGAAGCGCGCAAAGCCTATGCGGCGACGGAGGTTCCAGTTGGCGCGGTGGTGGTGTTTGAAGGGCGGATCATCGGGCGGGCTTGGAATCAGGTCGAAACCTTGAAAGATGCGACAGCTCATGCGGAAATGCTTGCGCTGACAGCGGCGCAGCAGGCGCTGGGGGATTGGCGATTGGAGAATTGCACGCTATATGTGACAAAGGAGCCGTGTCCAATGTGCGCGGGAGCGATCGTGCATTGTCGTCCGTCGCGCGTGGTTTTCGGATGCGGTGATCCCAAAGCGGGAGCGGCCGGCGGTTGGATCAATTTACTGGATGCGAATCCACCCTTGAATCATCGCTGTGAAGTTACCGCAGGAGTGATGGGGGAGGAGTCCCTGGCCTTGCTGCAATCTTTTTTCCGTGAAGCTCGACAGAAATTAAGGACCACGAATTTTCAAAAGGAAGATAGTGAGTAATGGGATTGAAAATTTCCACTCATTCGCGGTTGAAGTTTGAAGCCTGACTGGCTTGACTCTGCCGCTCGCACCCATGGCCCTCATTGTACAAAAATACGGCGGAACCTCCGTCGGCTCCATTGACCGCATCCGCAACGTCGCGGGCCGGATGAAGCGCACTCGTGACGAGGGAAACCGCGTGGTCGCTGTGGTTTCGGCGATGTCAGGAGTCACCGATGAACTCATCAAGCTGGCGAAAGAGCTTTGCGACAATCCCTCCGAACGCGAGGTCGACGTGCTTTTGGCGACTGGAGAGCAACAATCCATCGCGCTGGTTTCGATTGCATTGCAGACGTTAGGCGTCGATTCAGCCTCGATCACAGGTGGGCAGGCAGGAATCTTCACCACCGGATCACATACAAGGGGTAGAATTTCCAATATGGATCCCTCGTTGATGATGAAGTATCTGGCGGAAGGGAAAACGCTTGTCGTGGCTGGATTTCAGGGGACCACATTAGAAGGAATGGTTCACACGCTGGGCCGTGGCGGCTCGGACCTTACCGCCATTGCGGTGGCGGCCGCGCTTAAAGCGGATGTTTGCCAGATTCTGACTGATGTGGACGGGGTATATACCTGCGATCCTCGGATCGTCAAAAACGCGCGCAAACTTCCTGAAATTTCCTATGACGAAATGCTTGAGATGGCATCGTCAGGCTCCAAAGTCATGCAGTCGCGCTCGGTGGAATTTGCAAAAAAATTCGGCGTGATCTTCGAAGTCCGATCCTCACTAAATGACAACCCAGGCACTCTCGTGTTAGAAGAACATCCCAATATGGAAAACGTCGTCATCCGTGGAATTTCAATCGAGCGCTCGCAGGCGCGGGTTACCATTTCCGGCATCCCGGATCAACCTGGAATGTCCGGAAGAATTCTTGGCGCTTTGGCGGAAGCCGAAATCAATCTGGATATGATTGTATCGAACATTTCAAACGAGGATCGCTCGAAACACTCGTTCACTATGCATTCCACCGATCTTGGGAAGGCTCAGGCGGCACTGAAGCCGGTTTTAGCTGAGCTTTCCAAAGATGCGAAAATTGAGACGGAAGCAGGCATTGCGAAACTCTCAGCCGTTGGCATTGGCATGCGCTCACATTCCGGAGTCGCCGCTACCATGTTCAAGGCCTTGGGCGACAAAGGCATCAATATCGGCATGATTTCAACTTCCGAGATCAAGATTGCGGTGACTGTGGACGAAGTGCATATCGAGGATGCGGCGCGTGCCGTCCATGATGCGTTCGGGCTGGATAAAGAGCCGGTGTAGTAATCAAAGGACGAACGTCATTACTTGTGACAATAAATGTAATGCCAAGTAGCGAGGTAGTGGGTCAGTTTGAATTCCCCGGGTAGGCATTTTGAACAATTACCTATTTTGCATTTCCCCTTGGGACTGAAGTGAGAGCGAATTCTCCATGGGCGGCAATCGCTTGGTGGTGATCCCGACCTTGAGCGAGGTGGATACTCCAGATAAGCCGGTAAAGCCGCCGACGATGGGCATTACTCCACGAGGATGGTGGCTTACTCCTACTGCGATATGCCCTGGACCAACTCTTTTGCCAATGGATGGATCATATCCGGTCCAGCCGTGTTCAGGTAAATAAATTTCCGCCCATGCGTGGGTTGATCCGCTCCCGACTTTGGAGTTCCCACTTTCCAAATATCCGCTCACAAAGCGTGCGGGATAGCCAAGCGACCTGCTGGTTTCCATCATCAATACCGCCATGTCCCGACAGGATCCGCTGGAAAGTTTCAAGGTCTCCGCCGGCGACTGAACTCCCATCACCTCCCGCCTGCTGTATTTGATTACGCGATGGATAAGAATCGCAAGATCATCGAAAATCGCCGCTGTCTGACCCGGTTTTGGCGCCAGCCCTGTTCCGGTAAACCACGACCTTAACATTCCAACTTCAGGAGGATAAATATACTGAAGGTATGGCACCGCAACCATCTGCTCGATCCCCGCTACCAGCGAAGGATGCGGGACGAATATCGGTGACGCCCGGTCGGTATTGTCTGGAGGGACGCTAACGGTAAAATCGCTTCTAATGGATAGCACATTCGAAATTTCTTGAAATTCAGCAAGCGCGATCGTGTTATCCAGCATATCGCGATGCCAACGGATTGAACACTCCGGTGACGTGGTCAGGTTCCATGAATTCAGCCGGATATCGTGACCTTCGCGAGGTCTGAGAACCAAGCGGTGGGTAGAAAAATTTACCGAAGCCGAATAGGTGTAAACCGTCTCGTGGATTAAGTGGATTTGTTCCCAAGTCTCGGGTGGCGATTCAAAAAGTTTCATTTCAAAACTGATCCCTATGACAGCGCGATCGCTTCCTGACCCTGCACCAAACTATCGCGTGTGATCGGAATAAAGTCCGTACTTAAAAACTCACACGAAACAACACTTTTTGTAAGTTCAGGATTTCCAAAAATCGTGCATACCGCCGCATCAGCCGCATCCCGTCCGGTAGCGATTCTCACCAAGCCATTCAAGGGTGCAAGATGTGTAGAATCAAACATATACCACCAGCCATCGATGAATACTTCAAAACAGGCGTGAAAATCGGGTGGATTCAATTGATACGCGTAGCAGGTTGCATAGCGTGCGGGGACGTTGAGAGCCCTACAAAACGCAATTCCCAAGTGGGCGAAATCCCGGCATACCCCCTGCCTTTGTTCCAAGGTATCTACAGCGGATGAAGTCTCACCGGAGCTTCCGCTCACGTAGGAAATGTTTTCAAAAATCCAATCACTCACCGCTGTCGCAACCGCGTATGGTGTTTGGTAATTAGCGAACATTGCGTATGCCTGTTGCCTCAGCCGATCAGACTGACAGTATCTGCTTGGAAATAGAAAAGGAATGCTCTCTGGATTCAAGTCACCGGCTGGGTTCGAATAAATCTCGTCGGTCTTCACCACCCTTATCGAGGTGCTTACTTCCGCGTTGTAAAAAACGCCCAAAGTCCCTGGGTTTAAAGTTTTGATTCGTGAGAATCGGTTCATACCACTGACAATACTGAATTCCTCCAGCTCCACTACGGGCGTGGTAGTGAGGGATTCACTTAGCACATTCTGTCCCCCTGTCTGAAGGCATTTGAGGGCAAACAGGAAAGTGGCAGGGCTGTCGAGGTTGTATTCAAGTTCGCAACTGACTTTGAAATTCATAAATTATTGGGTCCAAGGTGTTGGCGCAAACATGACTGCATCAAGAATGCATTCCATGTGCCAGCATTTTGCGAGCTAATAAGCGCGGATTCGCCGAAATTAACTACTAAAAAAGCTCTGTTTGAGCATCAGAGCTTGATTAGATAAAATCGGTACACGTCAGAATGTGTCTTCAAGACAACTCAACACCTCGATGTGATTCTCAACACGGGGAAGAAGCTCGGTTCGGATCATAATCTTGCAGGCGTCCATGACATTCTTGTCTTCCAATGCGTCCATGTAATCACTGCGTCCGTGCTTTTCACCCGTCTGCAAGGATTCAATGGCGGATTCCGTCCCAAATAAATTTGCCGCGTTCTGAACCGTATTTGCGAACGCGCCCCATGCCCCTGAGTCGGTTTCTGGGGTGCCTCCCATTTCGCGGACATTTGCCGTCAGACGATCTGCTGACAACCTGTGTTCTGTTTGAATTCTGGTCAACTCAGGGGTGATTGGAATCGAGGGATATTTTTCAATAGCCTTTTCATATGTCTCTACGGCCGAAAGTTCGCCCCGCAGAAGGCTGTTGCAGATTTTGATGCATTCTTCGTGATTGGTCTCATTCATAATCAGAAATGTTTGGTTAGATAACTTTTAAATAGCTATTGCGGCTATCGCAAATCGAGTGCCAGCCCCAAGTCCTTGTGAAATCTCAATCTCCAAAAATTTGATCTATCAAACTGCAACGGAGCCCCCGAATCCTTTCTGCGTATTGCAATCCGTGTATTCAATTTCGATCCTGCTAGCAGCTAAGGAGACATTTTTTTGCAGACCGCTCTTGTCGATCTTGATTCAGGACGCATAGGATGGCCCAACCTATTCTATTGCGTGTCACAAACTGCCTCGAACCAGCATATCATCGGCATCCTTCCCGCACGCTGGGGGTCCACTCGTTTTCCCGGGAAACCACTCCATTTGATTGCTGGAAAACCCCTCATCCAGCATGCGTGGGAGCGTTGCAGGTCCTCAAAAAATCTTTCAGATGTGCTTATTGCCACCGATGACATACGAATCGCGGACGCAGCGAGAAAATTTGGTGGCAGCGTCATAATGACGTCTACGGAACACCTCACCGGCACCGACCGTCTTGCCGAGGCCGTGGACGCTTTTCCCGCAGCCAGTCACATCCTCAATATTCAAGGCGACGAACCTCTCATCGATCCCTTGCTAATTGACGAGCTTGCCAAGGCCCTCATTGATGATTCTGACCTGCAGATGGTAACTGCTGCAAACCCGATCGATTCGACCGATCCTGCCGTAAACGACCCCCATGTTGTCAAAGTGGTCCTTAAAAAAAACGGCTACGCCCTCTATTTCTCACGCTCGCCCATCCCCTACTTCCGTTGCACCGTAGCTGGCCTCCCGGTTTTCCGTCATAAAGGCATCTACGGTTACCGTCGCGATTTCCTTAAAAAATTCGTGACCTGGCCTCCCTCCCCTCTTGAACAGGCCGAGTCCCTTGAACAACTCCGCGCGCTTGAAAATGGGACGAATATCCGCGTTATCATCACTTCCGACACCTCCCCCGGCGTTGATACACCCGCTCAAGCGATTGACGTGGAACGTCTTCTTTTGAATCACGCTCAATCGCACTGTTTACCTGACCAATCATTCATTTAGGCTTATGAAATACATTTTCGTCACCGGCGGCGTCGTTTCCTCACTCGGAAAAGGCCTTGCCGCAGCTTCTATCGGCACTCTTCTGGAGCATCGGGGACTTAAGACCCTTATGCAAAAATTCGACCCGTATCTCAATGTCGACCCGGGCACGATGTCGCCCTACCAGCATGGCGAGGTTTACGTCCTTGATGACGGGGCGGAAACAGACCTCGACCTTGGCCACTATGAGCGCTTCACCTCGGGAGTCCTTTCCCGGATGAACAACCTTACTTCCGGCCAGGTTTTCGATTCCGTGATCAAAAAGGAAAGACGCGGCGAATACCTCGGTAAAACCGTGCAGTTTATTCCTCACGTCACCGACGAGATTAAATCGCGGATGCACAAGGTCACCGAGGACAACCCTAACGTCGATGTGCTCATTACTGAAATTGGCGGGACTGTCGGCGATATGGAGGGTCTCCTTTTTATTGAGGCTCTTCGTCAATTCGCCCTCGAAGTCGGTAAGGACAATGTCTGTTTCATCCACGTCACCCTGCTCCCGTTTATCAAAGCGGCTGGTGAAGTAAAAACCAAGCCCACCCAGCAATCCGTAGCAAAGCTCCGCGAGCTTGGCATCCAACCGGACATCATCATCTGTCGTACTGAAGCGGATCTCGATGAAGACAATCGCCGCAAAATCGCAATGTTTTGCAACGTCGAGAAAAAGAACGTCGTCGCCTTCCGGGATGTCGCCCACACCATTTATGAGTGCCCGCTCGATCTCAGACGCGACAAGATCGACCGGCTGGTTGTCGATAAACTTGGACTGGGACACACGCCCTCGCCAGCCTTGGAGGACTGGGAATATTTCGTTCAGCGCGTCATTCACCCCAAGCACAAGGTGACGATTGCCGTTGCCGGAAAATACATCGAGCTCCAGGATGCCTATAAATCCATCTACGAATCCCTCATTCACGCCGGCGCGCAGCACGACACCAAAGTCCAGATCGTCCGAGTTGAAGCAGAGGCGATCGAAGACCACGGAGCCCGCGCCGTGATCGGCGAGGTTGATGGAATCCTTGTTCCAGGCGGCTTCGGTGACCGCGGGATAGAAGGCAAAATCACGGCTGCAAAATATGCCCGGGATAATAAAATTCCTTATTTCGGAATCTGCCTCGGGATGCAGATTGCCACGATCGAATATGCCCGAAATATCTGCGGGCTCGCAGGAGCGAACTCCACCGAGTTTGACAAAAACACCCCCCACCCTGTCATTTGCCTCCAGGAAGAACAAAAAGGCATTCATGACCTGGGCGCAACGATGCGCCTCGGATCCTGCGAATCCATTCTGTTTGCTGGGACAATCGCCGCCGACCTTTACGGAGACGTAGATCGCATTCACGAGCGCCATCGCCACCGTTATGAGGTTAATTCCGACTATCAGGACAGACTTCAGGAAGGCGGCCTCGTGATCTCTTCAGTCTCCGCACATGAAGGCCTTGTAGAAATTATCGAGCTTCCGAATCACCCGTTTTATGTCGGGGCTCAATTTCACCCTGAATTCCAATCAAAGCCAAATCATCCCCATCCGCTTTTCTCGGGATTTGTCGCCGCGGCGCTGAAACACGCTGCGGAAGATGGAGCCTGAGCCAAAATTCGTGATTCCGATTACTCTACCTTAAAAAGGGATGTCATCCTCTTCCTGGTAATCATCGGGAGGCCCGGCAGACCCGCCTTGCGAGCCTCCGTTTCCGTTTCCACCGCCGCCATTAGAGTGGCGCGAGCCGCCATTTCCGCTGCCGCCCGGCCCGCTTTTGCCGTCGGGCAGGAACTGAAGTGTATCCGCAACCACTTTGAGTTTACTGCGCTTCTGCCCCGTCGCTTTATCATCCCATGTGTCCATCTGAAGGCGACCCTCAATGAACACGCCCCTGCCTTTAGTCAGATATTTCTGCGCGTTTTCCGCACTGCTGCCCCAAACCGTTACGTCCACAAAGGTTGTCTCATCCTTCCAGCCACCATTTCCATCCTGGATCTTGCGATTCACCGCCACCCCGAGATCGGCAACAGCAGAACCTTTCGGGGTGTGCCGTAATTCAGGATCACGAGTCAAATTTCCAATGAGCATCACCTTGTTTAAATTAGCCATGGATAATCAAGTTCGGTTTTTCAGAAAATTAACAGGCAGTTCGCAGCAGCATCCGCTGGTCAAGCCACGCGGTTGAACTGATTAAGGTAAACCGCCACATTCAAGCTGAGCTTTGCCTGGATCCTGGAGATTACACCCGGCTCCCCGCTGAATGTATAATTCACATAATGGCCGCCGGCAACGTTACGGGCATTATTCGCAAATTCGCGCCGGCCCAGTTGCTCAATCTTTTCAACCTTGGCTCCTTCTGCTTCCATGTCTTTGGAAATTCCCGTAACCAAATCTTCGAGACTACCCTCGTGGCTCTTCGTGGTTAGGACAATCAGGCCTTCGTATTTGCGGTTCATCTTCTGTTATCGGGGTTGGTTTGGTACGTGGTGTGTTGAATCGATTCGAGGCCAAGGCAATTCCTTGGGAGCGCGAAACCTGAACGGCTTCACTTGCCGTGGCAAGCATGTTTTCCAAAGCCTCGCGCTCTTCCAGAGTAAATTTTCCCAAAACATGCCCGACAGTCTCACCTCCAGGTGCTGCGCCGATTCCCATTTTCAGCCTGGCAAAGCCATCGCCACCCAGATGCTCGATCATTGACTTGATTCCCTTATGACCCCCGGCAGAACCCTTTTCCCGAAACCGGAGATTCCCCAATGGCAAACTCAAATCGTCATAGGCCACTAAAATCCGCTCCATCTCCCACTTATGAAAAGCCAGCAATTGCCGCACCGCCCGCCCGCTCAAATTCATGAAGGTTTGCGGTTTCATCAAAACAGTTCCGCCCTCCAGCTTCGCGATATGCGCCTGCCATTTTGGAATCGATTGAAAACCGGCACCCTCTGCGGCGGCAATACGATCCAGCAACATGAAGCCTACATTATGCCGTGTACCTTCATATTGCCTCCCCGGGTTTCCGAGTCCGATAATCAACGAAATCCCCATATCACATGCTCTCTAACAAATTTCATCATCCTGCACAGCTTCATTCCTGCAATTCCGCCGATGCATTTCCATAAAAAAACGTCTGGAGAGTGCCTCCGGACGTTTTTAAAAACTTAAGTTGAACGACTCAATTATGACTTTTCAGCCTTATCTGCAGCCTTGGCCACAACTGGCGATTCCGTTGCGGATGCCTCCTCGGAAACCGTGGCAGCTGGTTTGCCTATGTGCGCCACGACCACATCAGCCGCATGAGTCGCTTTTACACGCGCTGGCAAAGTCAAATCACCAATGTGGAGGGACTCACCCTCCCCAAGGTGGGCAACGTCCATTTCGATAAAATCGGGAAGATCTTGAGGAAAGCAGACAATTTCCAAAGTGTGCGCGTATTGTTCGAGAATGCCGCCTTCTTTCACTCCTTTTGGCTCGCCGAGAAGATGTACAGGAATGTTAGCGGTGATTTCGGTCTTGTCATTAACCGCCAGAAAATCCGCATGGACCGCTTTGCCGGTCAATGGGTCGTGCTGGATGGTTTTCAAGAACACGGAGCGGACACCTTCGCCTTCCACATCAAGGTTAATCAGAATGCTGTCTGAAGAACTGTGGGCGAGAAGTTCGGAGAAAGTCTTGGCATCCACTTTGAGATTTTCCGATTTCACACCGCGGCCATAAACCACCGATGGCAACCATCCTTCGCGGCGCATTTGCTTTAGTTTCCCCGAACCGCTACGGAGACGCGGTGCTGCTTTAAGTGTCGTTTTCTTAGCCATATAAAAGATTTGTTATCGATGGATCGTCCTGCTCCGCGTGAAGCGCTTTCTTATTGCGGGAGGCGTTCTGTAACTACTAAATTTCTTTTTGTCAAAAAATTGTTCAAAGATTCAGATCAAAGGAAACTGACCACTGAATTTAACGATCTTCCTCTCAACGCAATTTCATGCGCATCCTCATCGCTCCAGATAAATTCAAAGGCTCTTTGACCGGTCGACAAGCCGGGGAAGCAATTCACCGGGGGTTTATAAAAATCTTCCCTAATGCCCACTACCAAATCCTCCCGCTTGCCGATGGTGGTGAAGGATTTCTTGACGCTTTTTTGATGCGGGATGGCACCTCGAACAAACAGTCTATCCATAAGGCGGATGTTCAAGATGCTCTTGGCCGCGAAATATCAGCGAGTTTTCTTATCCAGAATAATACTGCAATTATCGAATCATCCCAAGCAAACGGCCTCTTTAGAATCGGTGAAAAACAACGCAATCTGTTATTAGCCAATAGTTACGGTGTTGGAGAACTTATCCGATCCGCAATTTCTTTAGGAGCCCGAAAAATAATAATTGGCATTGGCGGTAGCGCCACAAACGATGCCGGTCTGGGTCTTGCCGCCGCCATTGGATATCGGTTCCTTGATTCCTATGGAAAACCAATTGATCCCATCCCTGCCAATATTCCGAAAATGTGTTCGATTGACTCGTCGGAAAAGATCGAGCTTCCCCCGATTGTTGTTGCCTGCGATGTGAACAATCCCCTGCTCGGCCCGCGTGGTGCCACTTACACATACGGTCCACAGAAAGGCCTCCGCTCCGAGCAAAAAGAGGAGATGGAATCCTCACTCGCCCGATTTTCGGAGTTGGTGAGCATGCATTTAAATAATGACTTCGCAGCCATCTCTGGTGCGGGCGCGGCAGGTGGACTCGGTTTCGGCCTGATGGCATTTTGCAACGCAACCTTGGAATCCGGCTTCGACTGCATTGCAGAGTCCTTGGATGTGGAAACGCAAATCTCTGCCGCAGATCTTGTCATTACGGCCGAAGGCTCTCTCGATTCGCAGACCCTCGAAGGAAAAACACCCTATGGCGTTTCATTACTTGCCCGTAAGCACAACATCCCCATCTACGCCATTGCAGGCTGTATTGACGATGAGCACCTGCTTCGCCCGCATTTTGATGGAATCGCCTCTATCATGAACGCGCCAATGACATTGGCGCATGCGATGGATCACGCTTCAGAGCTGCTTGAATTCGCCTCCACACGTCTGGCCCACACCCTGAAAAGGTATCTTTAATGAGCGCAAATACCTTTGCGTATTTGAGCCTCAATCCAACAGATCCGGATAGTGCTCTTTTGCGACTGCCAATGTCAGCTTCAGGATGCTCTGTGAGTTTGTTTGCTTGATCGCCTCTTCCGCTGTGACGGTGCATTGGGCATAACTGAGTGAACGGATAACCTGGCCGACTTTTGGGAGAATCTTCGGGGAAACCGATAGCTCCTCGACCCCCAAACCAATCAATAAGGGTGTCAAGCGGATGTCACCTGCCATTTCCCCACAGACGCCTGTCCAAATGCCATGAGCCGCTCCCGAATCGACAGTGTGTTTAATCAGACGGATGACCGCTGGATGCGTGGGCTTGTAAAGATTGGCGACATGCGGATTCACGCGATCCACTGCGACGGTATACTGGATCAGGTCGTTGGTGCCGATTGAAAAAAAGTCCACGTGGGGCGCGAGGAGATCCGCGCATACAGCTGCCGATGGCACTTCGATCATCGCGCCGACGGCAATTTTCGCATCAAAATCGATACCTTCCTTTTCCAGCTCATCCATGCAGCGATTTAGGATTTCCCTAGCTTGGAGAAGTTCGGAAAGCCCGGAAATCAATGGAAACATGACGGCAACTTTTCCAAATGCGCTGGCACGCAGGATAGCCCTAAGCTGATCTCGAAACATAGCCGGGCGAGATAAGGAAACCCTGATTCCACGCCATCCTAGGAAAGGATTTGGCTCGGGTTCGGTCAGAGGCTCAATCGGCAGTTTATCGCCGCCCGCGTCGAGCGTGCGGACGATGACGATGTTCGGCGAGATCTCTTTGGCAACTTTGGTGTAGACTTCAGCCTGCGCCGTTTCGTCCGGCATTTCGCTGCCGTTCAAAAGCAGAAATTCGGTGCGGTAGAGACCCACGCCTCTTGCCCCGCTTCTGCGAACCTGATGGAGTTCCTCAATAAATTCGATATTTGCAGACAGCGTCAGCGCGCGTCCATCGGTGGTGTTGGTAGCTTCGTCCCGCTTGGCATCAAGCTCCGATCTTTGCTTTTCCTTTTCCGCAGCGAGGGAGACGTATTTGAGAAGGGTTTCTTCCGTAGGGTTGAGAACCAATTTTCCCGCATAACCATCAATGACCGCAGGAGTCAAAGCGGTCACTTGGATCACCGAGGCATCCAAGCCTACAACGGCGGGAATCCCGAAAGACCTCGCCAGGATGGCGGTGTGGGAATTGACGCTGCCTTGCTCGGTGGCAAAACCCAGCAGGTGCCGCCGATTCATTGAGGCGGTATCCGAGGGTGAAATATCGTAGGCGAGCAGAATATGTTTGCCATCGGGCTCTTCATGCTCCGTGTCCTCATCGACCAGGAAATTACGCAGCACCCGCTGCGAGACATCTTCGATATCAGCGGTGCGCTCGCGAAGGTAAGGATCGGGAATCCGTCTCATCGCTTCGAGGAAGTTCTGCATCACCGCATAAAACGCATACTCCGCATTCTGCTGTCGCTGGCCAATCGCCTCGGCAACACGGTTGAGTAGATTTTTATCCTCAAGCAACATCACATGCGCCTCAAAGATTTCGCTTTCCGCATTGCCGGATAGCGAAGCGAGCCGTAGTTGCAGATCGGTGAGCTGTTTTTTGGTTAGTTCAACCGCCGCCTGGAACCTGCCCTGCTCATCGCCAATATTAGCTTCAGAAATTTCGTAGATATCAGGAGCTGAAAAACCTCTGGCGATCACGTGAATCGGGCCGACAGCAATACCGGAAGAGGCAGGGATGCCCGTATATGTTATTTCTGGCAGTATTGCTGGTTTTACCATTCGCTATGGATAGGCTGTGCCGTTTCTACAAAGATGCAAGGTTACAGGTACAAGGTATTTTGGCTAAATAAAATTCATTAATGCTCCCTACAAAAAACGCCTTCCCCGAAAGGAAGACGTTTTCGTTTTTGGGGGGAGTAAGCCTCTAAATTCTCAGGAAATCGGCACTTCGGAGATCGTCTTGAGAATCCGTGATGCAATCTGATAGGGATCGCCTTGGGAGTTCGGACGCCGATCCTCGAGATAGCCCTTGTAGTCGGCATTTTTGAAGCTGTGGGGCACACGTATCGATGCCCCGCGGTCGGCAACTCCGTGGGAGAACTTGTCGATCGATTGGGTCTCATGAAGACCGGTAAGGCGGAGGTGATTGTCCGGCCCGTAGACTGCGATGTGCTCCTCGACGTTCTCACCGAATTTTGCCATAAGGGCGTCGAAATATTCTTTACCACCTTTTTCACGGAGATGTTCGGTCGAGAAGTTCGCATGCATGCCGGAGCCATTCCAGTCACCTTTGATAGGTTTGCAGCGGTATTCCACATCGATGCCGTATTTTTCGCAAAGACGCTCCAAAAGATAGCGTGCAACCCAAATCTGGTCGGCACATTTCTTCGAGCCTTTGCCGAAAATCTGAAATTCCCACTGGCCTTTGGCCACTTCCGCATTGATGCCTTCATGATTGATGCCCGCGTCGAGACAAAGATCGAGATGTTCGTTGACAATGCTGCGTGCAATATCTCCGACAGCCTTGTAGCCGACTCCACAATAGTATGGACCTTGCGGGGCGGGATAGCCGTCCTGCGGGAAGCCGAGAGGCCTGCCATCTTGGAATAGAAAATACTCCTGCTCGAAGCCGAACCAAGTATTTTCGTCGTCCAATATGGTAGCCCGGCTGTTAGATGGATGGGGGGTCTCTCCATCCGGCATCATCACTTCACACAGGACGATGACACCGTTTCTACGCGAGCTGTCTGGAAAAACGGCCACTGGCTTCAATACGCAATCCGAGCTTTTCCCTTCGGCCTGTTTCGTCGAACTACCGTCGAAGCCCCATTTTGGAAGCTGCTCCAGAGTGGGAAAGGACTTATACTCCTTGACTTGGGATTTGCCGCGGATGTTCGGGACAGGGGTATATCCGTCCAGCCAGAGATATTCTAATACATACTTATCCATTGTTCTTGTTTCTTATTCGGTGTTAGCGGTTGGTTATGTGGTGAGTAGCGAAAATGACAGCCGCCAGCTCAACCGACTTGAGGCAATAAGCAAACGACGTGCCAGCCTTTGTAGCGATCAGGGCATGAATGCATGGCTTGAGAGGAATCTGTGCCGGATGCCGGATTGTCCATAGGTGCTTGTATTTCAGTCAGCGAATGTCGATTACGACCAATGTTGTATCGTCGATCCCTGAGTTGTCCATGGAACGTTTCAGAAGATTATTACAGGCTTCATGCGGCGTTTTGGAATCCGCCAAAGCATTGCAAATCTGCCGCTCCCACACGCCATCGATCAGGCCATCCGAGCAAACAAGATAACGGTCGCCAGTCTGATAAGGAATTGCGGCAAAATACGGGCATACATTTTCGTGTCCGCCACCCACTACTTCGTATAGCGCCGCCCTGCGCGGATGACAGCGGTATTGGATTTCCTGAATTTCACCGCGTTTCCACTGTGCCCAAGCCGCCGTATGATCCTTGCTAAGCTGTTCGAGCTTTCCACCCCGGCTCAGATAAATCCGCGAGTCGCCGACACTCGCCAAATACATATTTTCCGGAGTAAACCAAGCCAGGGCCAGGGTCGCCGACATGCCTTGCTGATCTTCTTGAGCCGCCGCATTGATGTGCTCATGGACATCTTTGACTGCTTCCTTCAGATGGCTGATCGAATCGGGGAAAAACCCGGCTGCAGCCGATTTGAACGTCTCAGGAATGACGATCGCCATCCTATCAAGAATCAATGCCGAGGCCATATTCCCCGCCTTTCCCCCGCTCATCCCATCTGAAACTGCGAAGACCATATCCTGGCTGGCCATTGAGTTCTCTCCACTCGCTCCCAACTTCATCGCGCCATTGAGATTCGATGAGAACGCGATCCACGCATCGTCGTTGCGGGGTTTGCGGGAACCGCTGAGACTGGCTCCCGCCCAGCATATGATATTATCTTGAGACACTGATTATGGTTTCGTGGAGGAAGCAGGATCAGGAAGGATTTCCGCAAGCTCGAAATCAATGATGCAAAACCTCCCCATCTTATCTGAGTAAGTGATATTCCTAGGCTCGGCATCCAGATGGCGTATTCCGAAGTCTTTTTCCAGTGCGGCATACAACTTGTCCGCCTTTTCCTTTGTTAGCAGCGGCGCCTGCCGACCGCAGTTGGTCGAAACAAAATAAAATTCATCCGGATGCTCCTCCAACACCCTGGGCACGTAAGGACAGCCCCTTGCTTCAAGTATTTTCAGCACCTCCACCTCCTTCGCGTAGCGCTTTTCCACATCACTTCCCCGCATCCTCTTGTGGACATTTCCATAAAAATCAATTCGCACCTGTGAGCGTAATCCGTCTTTGAGCGGTTCAATCGACATCTGCTCAAACATAGCCAGCCCGACGGCAATGAAAAGTCAGAGCTTGCCCCACACGCTTGGTTTCACGAAAAACCTTTTGGAAATGAGAATCATCGCAGGAAAGGCAGGTCGCATTGTAATCAAGGTGCCCTCGGCGGTGGCAAGACCAACGACCGATTTCGTCCGCCAGGCCATTTTTTCAATTCTCGGCGTAAAAATCCAGGACGCACGTGTTCTCGATCTCTTTTGCGGATCGGGCGCGCTGGGACTTGAAGCCCTCAGCCGCGGAGCCGCCTCATGTGTCTTTATTGACGATCATCGCCAAGCCATTTCCGTAACCGAGGGAAATTTGATCAAGGCCCGGCTTGACGGGGGCCGGACTACCCGTGCCGATGCCTTTTCATTTCTCAAGCGCGACACGGGTAGCTACGATTTGATTTTCGCTGATCCACCGTATTGGAAAAATCATGGTGATATCGACCACGTGCAAAAGCTCTTGGAATTGTCAACCCTGCCCGAACGGATTTCTCCTTTCGGCCACTTCATCGCCGAAATTTCCGCCCACCAAACCACACCCACCTCCAGGCACCTGCGGTTTTTAGATCGCCGTGAATACGGCAGCAGCGCTATTCTCATCTACTCACATCTTTCACAATGAAAGAATCGCTGGTTCTTCTCCTTTACCGAAGTCTGCTTCCGCTGCTGTTCATTTTTGCATTTCCCGGTTGGATCATAAAAATGGTCAAACGCGGCGGTTTCAAAACCGCGCTTAACGAGAGACTCGGAATTTACCTGGCACAAATAAACAACGAGCCCACCGGAGCCGTTCATTTTCATGCAGTCAGTGTCGGTGAAACCCTTGTCGCTCTCAAGTTACTGCGAGCGTGGTCAAATCAGTTTCCTGAAACCGAATTTGTAATCGCCACAGGGACTTCCACGGCCCACGACATCGCGACAGATGCAAAGATTCCCAATCTCCGGGTCACTTACTCGCCACTCGATTTCGCTTGGACGGTGAAATCATATTTCAAGCGTTTCAAGCCGTCAAAAATCGTTCTTATCGAAGGCGAAATCTGGCCAAATCTCCTCCGCATCGCAGGAAAAAAACAAATCCCCGTCCATCTTGCCAACGCCCGCGTCTCACCCCGCTCCGCCAAACGCTTCGTTAAATTCGCTGATCTCCTCAGGCCTTTCTTTTCCAAACTATCCTCAGTCTGCATCCAGGAAAAAGAACATCGGCAGCTCTGGCAGCTCCTTGGAATCGCGGATGAAAACATCCACCTGACAGGAAATATTAAATTCGATCCGCAATCCTCCGAACCCCCTCCCCTTCGCCCGGATTTTACTGAAATGCTTGCCACTTTCGGCCGGGGCCGCCCGCTCATACTCGCCGCCAGCACCTTCCCCGGCGAAGAAGTCCTGCTCGCGGATGCGATTGAAACCGCACTCCCGAATGCACTCCCGATTATTGTCCCTCGCCACGCGGAGCGACGTTCTGAAGTTCTGCTAGCTCTTCGGAATGCAGGCTTCTCGGTGACTCTACGCTCTTCATTTACATCCCCGGCTCCCTCGCAAAGACAGGTCTTTGTAATCGACTCAACGGGAGAACTCGCCACTTGGACCTCACATGCGGACCTGGTAATCATCGGAAAATCATTTCTATCCACCGGAGGTCAGAATCCCGCCGAAGCCATTCTCGCCCGCAAGCCTGTTATTTTCGGGCCTCACATGGAAAACTTCCAACCTCTGGCCCGCGACCTCCTCGAAGCAAACGCCGCCCTTTCCGGGCAGGGAAAATGCGAAATTGTCACTGCAATCCGCGATTCGCTGATTCACACCGACACCCTCCTCCTAACAGATAAAGCGTTCCAAATATTATCCTCCCACAAAGGGGCTGCAATACGTCATCTCAGAGTCTTGCATCCACACCCGCAACCTGCCTGAATCGTTGCAAAGCATGTTTGTCTTTTCTGCCATAACCTCCTAATTTTCTTCTTGTGAGCGATAACCCACCCAACCCCCTCCAAGGTCTTCTCTCGGAACTTGCCCTCGGTCCTGCTTGGGCGAGGGACAAATCGGATACCCCCGCGAAGAAATTCCAACCACGGGAGGATCGCGAATTCGCTCACCGTTCCCGGGATAACCGGCAAACAGGTGACCGGCGTGAACACAATGACAGGGGCGAGCGCAGGCAGGGCGGTGGCGGCGAACGCCGTAACTACGATAGCTCTCGTAGCAACGTTGCGCCACGGCACGAGGAAATCCCTCCTGCCGAAGGAGTCTCGGTATCCCTCCTTCCGGAAAAAACGGCCATCCAGCTGATAGCCCGCGAAATCCAACAGGTTGCCCGGGTCTATCCGCTCTTCGATATCGCCCAGATCATCCTTGCCCAACGAGCCCGGACCCGGGCCATCTTCGAAGTCGAACCAAGCAAGCCACCCTTTTATCGCTGTAAAATCGAAGAAGCTCTTTTCCTAACCAAGGAAGAGGCTCTTCGCCATCTTTTGCAGTCGCCATGGCGGGACCGCTTCATCGAGGAATCCACCATTGAAGTGGATCCTCCGAAAGGAAGTTTCCAATCTGTCGCCCGCTGTGGAATCTCGGGAGAATGGCTGGGTCCTCCTAATTTTCATTCATACCAGACCAACCTTCGCCGCATCCATCGCGAACGATTCGCCAACATGCCCTTCGAGGCTTATTCCGCCAAAGTCAGGACAGAACGCGGCGAGGAAGCCGTGAACGAATGGCTGGCTTCCATGAAGACGCAGACCCGCTGGCGTATCCGCTCCGAAGAAAAACTCCAGGAAGCCAAGGCAATAGGACCCGATGAAAAAGCGACTCCCGTGCCTGACGCTGAACCCGTTCCGGCAGACCACACCATTGAAATCAGCAAAACTGAGCCCCTCTCTGATTCGCAACCGCAGCTTTCAGAAATGGCCCCAACGGAACCCAACAGCATTATTTCTGAAGAATCCGTAGCTGAGGATTTGCCTCCAATTACAACCGATTCAGGAGAACCCACCCTTGAAAGGAACGAGGATGATCCCGGGTCACATTCTGAAGACCCCAAACCGGTTAAAAATGAACCGGATGATGAAGACAGTCCTTGGTATACCGACCGCTCGGAGGTCGAGCGGATCATCGCGGCCGAGGTGCTTGAAAAAGTCTTCCACGTCACGCGCAAGGCAAAGGTCTCCTCAGCCATTTCTGCCAAAAATCTTTCCGCAGCCTTGCTCACGCGTTTGAAATTCACCGGCAATCATATCCGCAAACACCCTGCAATCATGATTCCGACCATCTGCCGTGTTCTCGAAGAAGAACACATGCCCGTCTTCAAACGAAAAGGGAAACTCTTTACCGGACCCGCACGTCCCCACTCCCTCGCCGCCGATGCCGTCCTCGCCGCCCGTCCCGCATCCATGGTAAAATGGATACGGGAAAACCCGCCTGCGAAACTCGAAGGTCTTTGGGCGGCGATCCTACCCGAAGGTTCCACTGCTCCTCCCCAGGAATTTGCCGCCGACCTCTTCTGGCTTCTCCAGCAAGGACATATTCTCCTCTACACAGACGATGTCCTCGTTGTCCAGGAACCCCGCGAAATACCCGAGCCAAAGAAGCCGAAAAAACAGGCTGCATCGAAATCAGTACCGGGCGAAAAATCAGTCGATGCCACAGCAGAGCCAACTGCAATCACCGGACAACCTGCTGATGTTGAACTGGCTGAGCCATCTACGGAGGAACCAATTGCGGCCATTGAATTATCAGCTCCCGCCAACCCGGAGCCGATTGAATCATCTGATGAGATGAGCACACCTTGTGTCAATTCAGACCAGCCGCATGAGACAGCGCCAACACATGATGATGTGCCGGTTTCAACTCTCGCGGAACCAAAGGAAGCGCATATTCCCTGAAAAATCAACGCCTTCTGTTAGAAATATTTCCCGAATGTCCCAGCAGCAAACTCTCGCTAAATCAGCCACCCTCGAAGGAAACTCCCTTCACACAGGAGAAAAAGTCTCCCTTACTATTAAATCCGCGCCGGAGAACCACGGTTTCAAATTCCGGCGCATCGACCTTCCGGACCAGCCTTTCATCAGCGCCGACGCGGATAAAGTCCAGACAGTCGAACGTGCCACTACCCTTGCCGAAGGTTCGGTTAAAGTGCACACCGTCGAGCATGTTCTATCAGCCCTTACCGGTATGGGAATTGACAATGCTCTCATTGAAATGGACGCCAACGAACCTCCAATTGGCGACGGTTCCTCCCGTCCCTTCGTCCAGTTGATCAAAAAGGCCGGCATCAAGGTTCAGGACGCGCCACGCAAAGTCTGGGAAATCCGCGAACCCATTCATCAGGAAATGGGCGACGGCACCATAATCACCATCGTCCCCTCGAAAACCTTCCGCGTATCCGTCACCAACGTCGGCCCGGAAGGACGATTTACCCAGTATTTCTCTTCAGAAATCACCCCTGAAATCTACGAGAAGGAAATCGCTCCCGCCCGCACCTTCGTTTATTACGAGGATGTGAAACCTCTCCTTGAAAAAGGCCTCATCAAAGGCGGCTCGCTCGAAAGCGCCGTCGTGATCCGTGGCAATGAAGTCATGTCGAAAGAGCCCATGCGTTATCATAACGAATTCGCACGGCATAAAGCCCTGGATCTCATTGGTGATCTCATGCTCTCGGGCAAACGCATTCTCGGGCATGTCATTGCCGTCAAACCCGGTCACGGGCCGAATACGAAAATGGCTTCAACCCTCAAACAGGAATACGCCCGCATGAGGGCCATGGTCCCCGCCCCCATCACGATACCCGATGGCGAGAGCGTTCTTAATATTAACGAGGTAATGAGGATACTTCCCCATCGTTACCCTTTCCTGATGGTTGATCGAGTCCTGGACTTTGAGGAAAACAAATGTGTCGCCCTTAAAAACGTCTCGATCAACGAGCCCTACTTCCAAGGCCACTTCCCGGATCACCCCATCATGCCCGGGGTTCTTCAACTCGAAGGTATGGCCCAGGTTTCATCGATTCTTATGCTCCGCAAGCCTGAAAACCTCGGCAAGATCGGTTATTTCCTCAGCGCCGATAATGTCAAATGGCGCAAGCCGGTCATGCCCGGGGATACGCTTATCACAGAAGCGGAAATCACCAAAATCCGCGGCAACATCGGCCAAACCCGCTGCCGGTGCCTTGTTAATGGCGAAGTCGTCTCCGAGGCGGATCTCAAATTCGCCCTATTCGACCGCTAGTAATAAAAAAGCCACATTGCCGACTATCCAAGAACGTGCTTCTGAAAGTCCAAAATCTAACCACCCGTTTCCATACGCGAAACGGCGTTGTTCACGCTGTGGAGGATGTCTCTTTCACTGTCGATAAAGGTCAGACTCTGGGCATCGTCGGGGAATCAGGATCCGGAAAATCAGTCACTTGCTATTCGCTTCTCGGTCTGATTCCCACGCCGCCCGGAAAAATCGAATGCGGCAGCGCCATTTTTGATGGAATCGATTTACTCAAAGCATCGGAAAAGCAACTCTGCGGGATTCGCGGAAAACGTATTTCGATGATCTTTCAGGATCCGATGACATCGCTGAATCCCTATATGCGGATCAGTGACCAGCTCACCGAGCCTCTTGACCTCCATGAAAATCTACGGGGGAAAAAGGCTCTCATTCGCGCCATTGATGCTCTTGCTGAAGTTGGTATTCCGGAGCCTGAAAAGCGCATCAACTCCTATCCCCACGAATTTTCCGGTGGCATGAGACAGCGCGTCATGATCGCCATGGCTTTGATCACCAAGCCTGAACTCCTCATCTGCGACGAACCCACCACCGCTCTGGATGTCACTGTCCAAAAACAGGTTCTCGATCTTATCCGCGAGCGCCAGCGTATCCTCGGGACGGCAGTGATCTTTATTACCCATGATTTGGCCGTCGTATCCGAGGTATGTGATGTCATCAACGTCATGTATGCCGGTCGCATTGTTGAAAGTGCCGGGCGCGCGGAGCTTTTTAACAATCCTCTCCATGCCTACACCCGCTCGCTGTTGAAGTCCATTCCTGCCGCGCAACCTAAAGGTCAGCCTCTGATTTCCATCGCCGGACTGCCTCCAAGTCTTACCGATCCACCGAAAGGCTGTTCTTTCAAGGCACGCAATATACTGGGCAATTCCAAACTCTGCCTCACAGACCGATCACCAGAGCTAGCCGAAATTCATCCAGATCATTTTGCCCAGAATTGCCCCGGTTGTTTGGCGTCCTAATCCTTATTCCATCACCGCAGCCGTTTCGCCCGGCGGTTTTGTATTCACTTTGAGTGCTGATTCGGACTGTGTTTTCGACCATGAATCATAATCAGCCGGAACCACGACTTCCATGGTGCCGACCATGTTGCCATGACCCTCACCGCAAAGTTGGGCGCAAACTACGGATGTTTCCATCGTCTTGACCGGGGTGAACCACATCGGAATTTCTTTACCGGGAATCGCATCCTGCTGAACGCGCATTGGAACGATCGCGTAGTTGTGGATAACGTCCTTGGTCCCGATATTGAGCACTGCCGGACGGTTTTGAGGAAGTTTCAAAACCGGCGCGGTGAAATCGTCATGTGCGTTGGGGTCCGTATAGTCGATTCCGAGAT
>JACMMB010000080.1 GCA_014379305.1 Akkermansiaceae bacterium | reverse complement strand
GGTTCTGTTGCGCGGCATTGCGTTGAAAGAAGGCAGGCCGGACTCCCCGGCGGCGGACCACACAAAGAAGCGTTCCGATGGCACCGAGCAAGGCGTGAACTCACCTCCGATGCCCATTGCCTGGACGCGCACCGCGAATGGTCCTCCGGGCAAAGGCAACAAGGTCCTTTGCATCACGGCTGGCTCCGCGATGGATCTTCAGAACGAAGGATTGCGACGCCTCGTCGTCAACTCGGTGTACTCATTCACCGGACTGACGGTCCCGGCGAAGGCGGACGTAGATTTGGTTGACGATTTCAAACCAAGCGCCAACGGCGGCGGATTCATCAAAGGCATGAAACCGGACGACCACGCACTCCAAAGGTAACGCGCCACGCCAAATCGCCGCCTATCCGGAACCGGACCCCTGCCATGAAAACCACCTGCCCCCACTGCTCCCAACGCATCGAGATCGACCAGGAAACGCTCGCCTCGCTCCAAGGTTCAGCACACTTCGAGTGTCCGATGTGTTCCAACGCGGTTGCCGTTCCGCTGGCACAGGGAACGCAACCGGTCGCCCCCTTGCGGGAACCTGATGCTCAGGCAACCAGCTCGTTGGCACCCTTCGGCGAAACTACTGGAACGACACCACTCGCCCAAGCCCACCGAGGGCTGAACCGCAACCTCCTCATCCTCGGCAGCGCCGCCCTGCTCGTGCTTGGTGGCCTCGGGGTCTTCCTCGCGTCCCGCAGCGGTGGAAATTTTTTCAAAACGAATCAGAACATCGCTAACTCGATCAGCAACAACACCTACTTCCAGAACCTGATCGCCTCCGGCGCGACAACGGAGAAGGATTTAATGTCGATTGCCGAGATCAGGCCCTATGGTGAAGGATTCATCGGTATCAGCAAGGAGTCGCTCGCATGGGAACACGCGGAAGAATTGGCAAACCGGACCGGATCTGAAATCCTGGCCGTCGAGGATGGCTCCGACGGTTCCGGAACCCAGTTGCTGGCATGGCTCGGGAAAACTTTCAATTCGCACCTGATTTCAACCGTATGGGTGAGAGAGCGCGGCGAAGTCCGTGTGCTCGATGGTGGTTATATTCTAGCAGCCACCGCGAAGGATCGACACCGGAAAGTAGTGCTTGATTGGGGGCGGGGGAAAAATCTCGGTTCCAATCAAACGCTCACAATCTCAATTCCGACTATCGAGGCTTCGACAGGAAAAGTTACGGTTAATGGAGGAGATGCCCGCCGACCAACCATACCATTCACGTGGGATTGGGGGGATGGGAGTTCCGACACAGGGTGGTTTCCCTCCTCGCACACCTATCAGGATACAGGTCGGGACTATACTCTTACGATGACTGCACACTACGGTGGTGGGAAGACCGCGCGTGCGCAGGCACAGGTCTCATTTCTTGGTTTGTCGTTTAAAGTGCTCAATGCGGGGCCGCTGGCGACCAATGCAGACCAGTCAGCAATGGTTTATCCCTCGGAAGGTTGGGCTCGCTATGAATGGCAGATCCTGATAAACGAGAACCGCGCGAAACTCAGCCCCAACGACCACGCACATGGATGGTTTGAAGGTGAACTTACCCCCGACTATAACAATCGGCCGCTTTTTCAAGGGAAGGGAAAGAGATCCGGAATTATGATCCTTCATCCCGAATCAGCGAACGAACCGGCGAAGATAGTTTTCAGGGGAAACTTAAACGCCGAAAAACCTGTCATGGTCGTGGCTGCTGCCGGAAGCGTCCATGGCGATCACGTGCTTCGTTGTGTCGTCAACGGTAAAAGCAAGGAAGAGCATGTCCTTGATGGAACCGTGTGGAGGGTTTGCACCTTCGATCTGTCCGATGTCGTTGGTGTGGACGTCGAGCTTGAGCTTTGGAATGTGCCGGGTGGAAAACAGCCCTGGCAGTTTGAGACTTGCTATATCGATCAGATCAATTTTGTCAGTAAAGCCGACTCTCCAGCAAGATAACGCCATCACACAATTCCTTGATGAAAATATCCACGATCATTCTGGTGTCGGCGTTTTGCTCCGGCTCGCTACTTGCCACCCAGAACTTTGCCTCCGAAGTCCCTCCACACTTATCCCAACCTGCAACCTGCCCATGAAAACTACATGCCCCCACTGCTCGGTTCACATTGAAATCGATGAAGAAACCCTTGCCGCGTTGCAATCCCAGGCGCATTTCCAGTGCCCCGGCTGCAACAGCCTCGTCCCGGTGCCCAAGACCACAGTCCCGAGGCCTGCGGTGAAGCTTACCGCCATCGCAGTGTCTATTCCGCCCACCAGAGTCACTGGTTCCTTGTCGTCCTCCGCGCACACGACGGCCGACCGTGGGATGAATCGCAATTTTCTCATCCTTGGTTCCGCCGCATTGCTGGTGTTGGGCGGTCTGGGGTTCTTACTAGCTTCACAAAAGTCCGGCGATTCCCATGTCACAAACACCAATATCGACAACGACATCATCAATAATTCCTATTTCCAAAACCTGATTACTTCTGGAGTCACGACGAAGAAAGACCTGCAGGCCATCACCGGTATCCGGGCCTATGGCGACGGCTTTGTCGGCATCAGCATGGAGACGGTGACTTGGGAGCAGGCACGGGATCTGGCGAAGCGGACCGCATCGGAGATTATTGCCATTGAGAATGGACCCGCAGGTTCCCAGCAACTACTTGTGGAGTGGTTGAAGGCCAACTTTTCATCCCATCTCTCCGCTGACGCATGGGTCAGGCAAAACAGTGAGCCTAGGATATTGAAAGGCTCCGATGTCCCGGCGGTGACAGATATGGACCACCCGAGGAAAGTCCTCCTGCATTGGCATGAAAGTGGCGGCACAGGTGGCAATTCAGTCGTCAAAAATCCACGAATTCACGATGACCCATGGAGGTCATTTGATACCGGTCCGCTGTTATATGAACATTCCCTTTCGAAAACCGGCACCCTTGATGACCTATATTGCTTTGGAGGACAATACGGAGGCAGAGCCCTTCTCGCTCCCGGCACGGGATTGAAGTTGGGAGGTGGTCATACTCCACCGATGGCGTGGGCCAAGCCAGTTCTGGGCGAGCGCTGCCGGATTCAGTTTGAAATCCAGTTGCCGGATGATGTCTGGGCATCGGCGGGCTGGACCTTGAAAGGACCCGGCTACGGAAAGTGTGCCGACACGGGTTATGCGTTCACCATCAACCATGAGAGGCTGTCTCTGAGAAAGGATGGTGTCGAGTTGCTGTCAAAATCGCTCCCGGAAAAACTTGAATCCGCCCGCTGGATCTTGGTGCAAACCGACATGAACGGGGGAAATCTCGCGGTCGCAGCGGACGGGCGGCCCATCGCCGAATTTTCGGATTCCGAAGCATTGACAGGACCCTTGCACAACTGGTTTGGCATGATTGCCGGAAATGTGATTTTCAGAAACCTAAGAATCTGGTCATCCACAGCCGACCAGAGCCTACCGCTGCAGCTCACCCCTCCAGTTAGCGAGAACCCCGTGCCAAACGGTGAACTGATTTACAATTTCAATTCTGCCGATGGACCTCTGGGAGCGGATTGGTGGCAAACACAACCGCAAAATGTCTCGGTTCAAAACGGTGCCATTGTTTTATCCGGTGCAAACAACGGAACTCCGGTGGTCATCCTCACCACTCCCTTGAAACCTCAAGTGGCCTGTGAAGTCGAACTCGAGTATCCGGATGTCGAGGCGCTGAATCTAAGCATGCAGCTCTTGTTTTCAGCGCAAATGCCTAAATCGCTGCAGGATTGTGACGGGGCATGGCTTGTCAGGTTGCCAAAGGGAGACGGATCGTCGGAGATTCAGTGGGAGTCGAAGGGAGCTGCAAAAGACCCGGAGGCGGCTCAAGCCTTTGTCAGCCGGGAGCCAGCACTCGTTTCGTCAGGGTATTACAACCCGGTCTATCAGAGAAAATACCTGCTCCGTCTCGAACACGCGCGGAACACTCTGCGTGTGTTTCTGGATGGCGGCTTGCTCATGAAAGCGAAGGTGCCTCCTGGCGTCAAATCATCCGGGCTACCTGTTTTCCTCGGGCTGGGCCAGTTTTACAGCCTATCTAAAATCCATGGCCTGAAAATCTATCAAATTGAATGAACGCCGCTTGCGGGGACGGCACGGAGGATTCTGGAGGCTCTTCCAAAGAATGGGGTCGGGAAACAGACCAGAGAATCCTCGCCGGGGCCTGCAATCGCGATCCTGGCTCTCCGTTGGTTCATCCGGCGCTCGCGGCAATAGAGGAAAATGAGGCCGGCCGGG
>JACMMB010000079.1 GCA_014379305.1 Akkermansiaceae bacterium | reverse complement strand
GCTTGTCGGACAGCTCGGTTGCTGGACATACTTTCAATCGATCAAATCCGAGGAGAATGAAAAGTTTGTATCCGCCTTCATGGATTGGCTCGAAAAATCGGATGTTCCCGGCATCGTCAAAGACGACCGCGTGACTTGTTCGCCCATGGTTCTGTCATACGTCGGTGTTTACCTCTGGAAGGCGGCGGTCGAGGAAGCAAAAAGCTTCGATACGGAAAAAGTGATGGCTGCTCTCAAAGGCGGCATCGAATTCTCAGGACCTGGCGGCAAGGTGAAAACCCAGAAAAATCATCACCTTACGAAGAACGTTTTCATTGGTGAAACGAAAGCCAATGGCCAGTTTAAAATTCTCAAGGAATATAAGGATGTTGTTGGTGAGCCTTTCCTCAAAGGCACCTATAAATAATAATCTCAGGTTTGGTTTCAATCCGCCCCTGGCTCTCGAAAGAGGGTCAGGGGTATTTGCACTTTATGGCATGTGGTTTGCTATTGATTTATAAATACGTAAATAGCATGAAAGCTAAAAATGGAACTCGTCGTTTTGCAGTGATACTGGTTTCCTTTATTGGAATGGGAGCTATGGCACAGGCCCATCCGGGAACTCCCGGGCATTATCATCCTGGGGAGGTTGATGAATTTGACGAGATCAGCCTGGTTTCGGAATCATCTTTAGCAAAGAAAGACTTCGATCTTGGAGGTTTCCTCGTTTTTATGGGGGTTTCCAGTTGCCTGGCCTTCGCGCTCTGCCAAAAGCAGGGTGGAATATGGTCGGATGTGGTGTCCAAGCACTGAGCCTGAAAAAGCGACATGCATTTAAGCCCGAGAGAGCAGGAAAAACTGCTGATTGTTGTTGCCGCTGATCTTGCGCGAAGAAGAAGGGACAGAGGTTTGAAATTGAATCATCCGGAGGCCGTGGCATTGGTCACAGCGGAAATTATGGAAGGCGCCCGTGATGGGAAATCGGTGGCCGAGTTGATGAGCTTCGGCACCACTCTCATCAAACGAAACGAGGTCATGGAGGGAGTGCCGGAAATGATTCACGATATACAAGTCGAGGCTACTTTCCCAGACGGAACAAAGCTGGTAACCGTCCACAATCCAATTCGATGATCCCGGGCGAAATAATCAATCCTGCGGGTGCCCCGGACATCGAGCTGAATGTTGGTTTGGATACAATTCATCTGGTCGTTGAAAATCGCGGAGACAGACCGGTGCAAGTGGGAAGTCATTTTCACTTCGCGGAGATAAACGAAGAACTGTTCTTTGATCGGGATGCGGCCAAGGGTTTCCGGCTGAATATTCCCGCAGGGACGGCCGTTCGCTTCGAGCCGGGCGATACCCGTGACGTGCCGCTGGTGGCCTACGCTGGCAAGCGCGAGATCCATGGGTTTAATGGGAAGGTGAACGGGAAACTCTGATTCATGAAGCAAACACGCATGAATTACTCGGGCACCTTTGGCCCGACTATCGGGGATCAGGTTCGACTGGCCGATACTGTACTTTTCATCGAAGTGGAGCGTGATCTGATCGCGGAGAATGGAGGATACGGCAATGAGGTGAAATTTGGCGGAGGTAAGGTGATTCGTGACGGCATGGCCCAATCGCCTCTCGCGCTTGATGCGGAATCGGTGGACCTTGTGATCACCAATGCCCTGATCCTTGATGTGGCGCATGGCGTGATCAAAGCGGACATCGGCATCAAGGGCGGCCGGATCATTGGGATCGGCCATGCGGGGAATCCGCTTTTGCAAGATGGCATATCAATGACCATCGGCGCGGCGACCGAAGTCATCGCAGGGGAAGGTTGCATTGTCACCGCGGGAGGAATCGATACCCATATCCATTTTATCTGCCCCCAACAGATCGAGCATGCGATGGCAAGCGGCGTGACCACCATGTTGGGTGGAGGAACAGGTCCCGCCCATGGCACTTTCGCGACGACTTGCACGCCGGGGAAATGGAATATCCATCGGATGCTGGAGGCCGCCGAGGCATTCCCGATGAATCTTGGTTTCTTGGGAAAAGGGAATTGTTCGTCCCATCAGCCGCTGCGTGAGCAGATACTCGCAGGTGCCATCGGCCTGAAACTTCATGAGGACTGGGGGACGACTCCTGCTGCAATCGACACCTGCCTCTCGGTTGCGGACGAGCTCGACGTGCAGGTTGCCATTCATACCGACACGCTTAATGAAGCGGGGTTTTTGGAAAGCACGCTTGAAGCTTTCAAAGGCCGCACCATTCACACCTATCACTCGGAAGGTGCGGGCGGCGGACATGCGCCGGATATCATCCGGGTATGTGGAGAGGCGAATGTCCTGCCATCATCCACCAATCCCACCCGGCCTTTCACTACGAACACGATCGCCGAGCATCTCGACATGTTGATGGTCTGCCATCATCTCGATTCAAAGATTCCGGAAGATGTTGCTTTCGCTGAAAGCCGGATCCGTCCGGAGACCATTGCGGCGGAGGATTTGCTCCACGACATGGGGGCCATCTCGATGATGTCGAGCGACAGCCAGGCGATGGGAAGGGTAGGGGAAGTCATCACCCGCACTTGGCAAACCGCCCATAAAATGAAAGTTCAGTTCGGAAAACTGGATAGCGATATTCACCCCCTTGCGGATAATTTCCGCGCTCTCCGATACGTTTCCAAATACACCATCTGCCCGGCAATCACCCACGGTATCGCGCACGAGGTGGGTAGCTTGGAGGTTGGCAAACTGGCGGACATCGTTATCTGGAAACCCGCATTTTTCGGAGTGAAACCGGAAACCATCATCAAAGGCGGCTTTATCGCATGGGCCAACATGGGTGATCCAAACGCCTCAATTCCCACCCCGCAACCAACGATCTACCGTCCCCAGTTCGGAGCGTTTGGAAGAGCGATTGCCTCCACCTCATTGACTTTCGTTAGCGCGGCTTCAATTGCGTCGGGAACTTTGGCCGAGCTTGGACTTCAGAAGCGACTTTGTGCGGTGAAAAACTGCCGCTCGATCACCAAACGCGATTTGCTTTTCAACGATGCCCTGCCGAAAATCACGGTCGACCCGGAAACCTACACGGTTGTTGCGGACGGTCGTGAGCTGCGATGCGAACCATTGGCTGTCCTGCCAATGGCGCAACGCTACTTTTTATTCTGATCGGAAATTAAGACGCCTTCGCGAAACTAGTCGCGATTTTCCTTCGATTTTTTCTGCCTGTTATTATTTCCTTCCGACCTTTGCTCAGGTTGTGAATTGCGTTCCTGCTGGGGAGCCGCCTCGCGTTTGGCAGGCCTGTCCTGACGTTCGGGCTTTGGACTGGGCTCGCGATTTTGCTGGGGCTTTGCTTTGCGTTCTTGCTGGGGAGCCGCCTCGCGTTTGGTTGGCCTGTCCTGACGTTCAAGCTTTGGACTGGGCTCGCGATTTCGTTCGGGCTTTGCTTTGCGCTCGGGTGAGATTTCACGTTGGGCTGGCCCGTCCTGACGTTCTGGTTTTGGACTGGCCTCGCGGTTGACAGAGGGCTTAGGCTTGCGATCAGGTTCTGGCATTATCTCGGGATTCTGGTCAGGCTTGGCGTTCCTTTGCTCCTCCCGCTTGAGCTTGCGTTCATTGGGAGGATTATTTTGGCGTTCCTTTCCAGATTTGCCTTTACGATCATCCGTCGGGTCGGCCTCTGGCTTGGTATTGCGATCCACAGCAGGATCCGGATTACCATTATCCTCGGTTTTCATTTTTCGATCCTGTCTGCCTTCGCGGTCGCGCTTTTGGCCGGGCTTGTTTCTGCGTTCAATAGCTGGTTCCGGATTGCCGTTAGGTAGTGAACCTGCTTCGCCATCTCCTTTGGAGTCCTTTTTACGATTCGATTTATCGCGGCCCGGACGACCTTCGTTTCCTTCCGGTAAATTTCCAACTTGCTGATCTTTATCCGATGCACGAGGCCGCAACCTTGCTGGTGGATTGTCTTTTTTATCCGAGCGGTCGGACCTGTTGTCAGCGAGTGGCGAGCGATTGATCTTCAATCGTGAAGCTTTGCCCCGGCCTTTCTCATCGGCTGCGGGCGGTGACGTCTGATCATTGGTTTCCAATTGTTCGCGTTCGCGTCCGAATTTGCGGATCTCCTGTCTTTGGGATACATAACGATCACGGTCTCGCTTGTCGACAGCTTGAAAGCGCTGCCTGTCCTTTTTATCCCGCTTGCTGATGACGCGGTCGAAACGATCAGCGACTCCGTAGTCTCCCCTGTCGCGGTCAGCTTCAGAGCGGGCGCTCAGAGCGGCCCATGTGCGCGGCGGGCGGGAATCCCGGTTATCGCGGCGGTATTCATAGTATTCGCGGCGTTTGCGATCCCAATCCCGATCATCGCGATTTTCCCAACGGTAATGCGAATAGATCGGATCATAGCCACGACGGCCTGAGTTGTACGAATGCGATGAGTAATAGCCCCGGTCGCGATATCGCGATTCATAGTAATCGCCGAAATAGTAGTGTCCGTAATTGGGCCTTAAAAACAGGTGATTCGTGAAAACAGACAGGCTGATCACCGTGGAGGGTGTGTAGTAGAAATCCGGCCTTGAAATATAATTTCGTTCGAAATGCACAGGCGCGAAAACCACGCCGCGGCGGACAACCGGATAATCCCAGTAACCATCCACATAGACATAGCCTCTCCGCGTCCAGCGGTAGTAAGCCGGCGTCCAGGTCCAGTTTTCCCTGGAGTCCACCCACGATCCCGGACTCCATGCGTAGCGATCGTCGCGATAAATCCAGTTGCCCGGCACCCAGCTCTGGTTATTCGAGGTCGAGCGGATATTGGGTCCTGCCTCGACACTGCGGGGCGGCTTGGGCAGGTAGGCTACTTCAGTGGTTTCGGCATCCTCCCAATATCCCGAAGTCCACTGATAGCGGCCTTCCGATGCGGACCAATAGCCCGGGATCCATTCGCGGCCGGGCGGTAAATTGCGCCATATTCCACTGATCCATAAAAAATCACTCTGATCCTCATCCCATCCCCAGTATCCGGGAATCCAGACGACATTGTCGCCCTCCAGGCGTTGCTCCGGCGGCACCTCTTCGATCAGCGCCGGCGCTTCCTGATCAACAATGATCCCCGGCTCGGGATCGAAAGTGACCGTGCCCGCGAAAGCCTCATGCACCGGTCCCCGGGTCTGCACCTCAGCTCCGACCTCCCCATCTTCCTGTGCCATCGCATTTCCCGAACCAAGCAAGGGGCAGGCGATGATGATGGCAGCAAGGCATCCTGAAATTGTGTGTTTTTTATAGTTCATTATTTTTTCCTAATTTGGGTTCCAAAGGTGGAGACGCGAGCGTGACCACATTGATTCGATCTTTTTCCAAGCGCCTCGCTGGATTGCAGCGAGGACAAATAACGTCAGCCACATTCGGGTGACTGCAAATTAAATACCTGTTCCGCGCCTATCCCCCTCATCCGTCACCCGCTGCAACATCGCCCTCCACCACGTCCAGATCGGTCTCTCCCGATGAAATCCAACAACCTGCAGCATCCACATCCTTACCCGGCGGCATTCACATCGGGGCAGGCCGCTGTCCACATCGCTCTCCCCATCCGTCACATCATGCCGGAGTGCGGACACATCACGCCCGGCTTGTTCCACATCACACCCCGGTGCTGTCCACATCGATCTCCGGTGCTGTTCACTTCGATCTCCGGTGCTGTTCACTTCGATCTCCGGTGCTGTCCACATCGATCTCCGGTGCTGTTCACTTCGATCTCCGATTCGTAATCCATTGATTTTCCAGTGATTTCCAGATTGCGATGCCTGGAAATCCGCCGCCAACCGATCCCGGGTTAACTCAATCCGCAAAGAACGGGTTTGCGGATTGCAATCCGCCCGCGTCCCGCTAGAAACAATCGATTTTTGGTAAAAAGCCATCAATCCACTCGAAACAAACATGAACGATAAAGACCACGCCGTTTACCAAGCCCTCGAACGCGTCAAGCGCTTCGGAGCCACCCACGCCGCCAGCTTCCCGACTGGCAGCATCGCCACCACCGAGTTCGCCCGGGGAAGCCAGATCATCACCGAAATCGGCCCCGTCGATTTCCAACCCGGCACCCCTGCTAGCCCCGCCACCGGAGCCAGGAACCACCTCTTCGCCGAGGTATGGGAAGATCTCAAAGCCATCTCCGACACCGCCCGCACCATCGCGAAAAAGGAACCCGGCTTTGCCGCCGATTTCGCCCTCGGTGAAGACACCAAGCGCGAAATCCTCGCCACCGCCACGGAATTTCTCAAGCATCTGGAAAGCCCGGCCACGGTCGCGAAATTCGTCGCTTACCTCCTCCCCGCCGACTTCGTCACCGATCTGGAAAACGACCTAGCCGCCATCGATGGCAAAGCCGCCGAACGAACCGACGACCGCATCGAAGACGTTGGCGAAACCGCCCGCATCGCCACCCTCATCAAGGAAGCCCGCGACCTCATCGGCAGCCTCAACACCTCCGTCCGCAACCTCTTCCGCCGCGACCCCGAAATCCTGGCCGAATGGCGCGCCGCCTCCCGAATCCACCGGACAGGCGGAGGTGGCCCGGATCAAACCCCGCCGCCCGCGCCACCAATTAGTTAGTCCGACCCCCCCGCGATTCAAAGCGGCCGCAGCCATTCGAGCCGTGGGCGCTTTTCTTTTAGCAGTATCTCGATGAGTGAGCTTCATTGTATTGGACTATGACTTTTCATGATTCGGTTT
>JACMMB010000078.1 GCA_014379305.1 Akkermansiaceae bacterium | reverse complement strand
TCAAGCATTTCCCGAACGTCTTCGCTGTCCGGCTTCCTGAAAATGAGTTTTATCCCGCCGCCGGACAGGGTGCGATCGGCCTTGAGATTCGCAGCGGGGATGCGGTTCTGGCTTTCGCAACAGCTATCAGCCATCCCGAGACATGGCGAAAAATCACCGCCGAACGCGAATTTCTGCGCCTCCTCGATGGCGGTTGCCACACTCCCGTCGGCGTTTATTCGCAACTCTCAGGCGAAGTAATCAGGCTCTTCGCCAGGGTTTTTCCGGAAGCAGGGGGACGGCCAAGAATCGGCCAGGCCGAGGATGTCGATCCGATTGCGGTCGCCTTGCAACTTTTCAATTCGCTAAAATGAAATCCAAAGGAATCTGTTATCTAGTCGGCGCCGGCCCCGGCGATCTCGGTCTCGTCACCCTCCGCGCGAAGGAGTGCATCGAGGCGGCGGATGTGCTGGTTTACGATGCGCTCAGCAGCCCCGAGCTGTTGCGTTGGACCAAGCAAGGTTGCGAAAAAATCTATGTGGGGAAACGGGCGAAGGATCACTCGGTGCCGCAGGAGAAGATCAACGAAATCATTGTCGAGCACACCAGGAACGGTAAAATCGTCACCCGGCTCAAGGGCGGCGATCCCATGATTTTCGCCCGCGGCGGGGAGGAAGCCGCCGAGCTTGCAGATGCGGGAGTCGCCTTCGAAATCGTCCCCGGCATCAGTTCCGCGATTGCCGGTCCGGCTTATGCGGGAATTCCGGTGACGCACCGCGATCACAATACCCAGCTGACCATTTTCACCGGCCACGAAGATCCGAGCAAAGGTTACTCGTCGATTGATTATGCGCAGCTCGCAAAGGCACCGGGCACGAAGGTTTTCCTGATGGGGGTTGCCCGCTTGCGTGAAATCACCAGCTCTTTCATCGAGCATGGCGCGGATGCAGGAACGCCGATTGCCTTGGTGCGCTGGGCCACCACCGCGTCCCAATGGACCATCGAAGGGACGCTGGAAACCATCGCCGATATTGCGGAGAGGGCAGGATTTTCCTCCCCGGCAGTCGCTATCATCGGCAACGTGGTCAAGGAGCGGGCGAAGATCAACTGGTTCGAGACCCGGCCTTTGTTCGGAAAAAAAATCGTCGTTACGCGCACCCGCGAGCAGTCGGGCGATCTCAGCAAACGTCTCCAGAACCTTGGCGCGGATGTCATCGAGCTGCCGACCATCCGCATCGAGCTGCCAGAGGATCGCGAAGGATTTGCCGAGGGTGTGACGCATGCACACGAATACGATTGGCTGGTTTTCACGAGTCCTAACGGAGTGGAGAAATTCTTCGATGCCTTTTTTGCCACTTACGAGGATGCGCGCAGCCTCGGCAATCCGCGCATCGCCGCCATCGGGCCGGGGACCGCGGCGAAAATCCGCGAATATCGGATCGGCGTCGATCTCCTGCCTGAGCGTTTCGTTGCCGAAGGTCTGATCGATGCGTTCGAGAAACTGAATGTGGAAAACCAAACGATTCTATGGATCAAGGCTGCGGAATCCCGCGATATCATTTACGACGGTCTCCTGAAACTTGGAGCGATAATCGATGAGTGCATTGCCTACCGAACCGTCGCGGAGACCGAAGACCTCACCGGCGCCCAAGCCAGAATTATTGAAGAGGGTGCGGATATGATCACCTTCACCTCGAGCTCCACGGCCGAGCATTTCTTTGCCCTCGGCATCGAATGGCCCGAGGATTGTGTCGCCGCCAGCATAGGCCCGATCACTTCCGCGACCCTCAGGGAACATGATCAGCCACCCGGGGTCGAAGCCGCGCAGCACGACATCCCGGGGCTCGTAACCGCGATTGAAAATTATTTTCGGAAATAGAAGAGGGATTGACCATGGGGGCGAGGTGATTAGGATTTTTAACAAACCCATGAAAACTCTAACATTACTGTTCCTTTCGGTTTTCCCGTTACTCGCTGAAGAAGTCGGCGTCGGCACCAAACCCATTGAGGGTGCCGAGCTTATTTTCGATGGCACGCGGAAAATGCTGGATGACAAATGGATTTACTGGGAAGGCCCGGGCTTCGCATCGGCCATGCCGATCAAATGGAAGATCGTCGAGGACGAGGTCGATGGAGGAACGGTGCTGATGACGGATGATGCGGCGGCGGCAGGCGGTAATTTTGGAGCTGCTGACATCGTCACCAAGAAGAAGTATGAGGATTTCCGCCTGCACGTGGAGTTTTTAGTCAATGAGGAGGGTGGAAACAGCGGTGTTTATTTGCAGAACCGCTATGAAATCCAGATTCTGGATGGCGATAAGACCACGCACGGCATGGGCGCTGTCATCAATCTAACCGAGTCTCCTTATCAGGCATACCACGGCATCGGAAAATGGAACAGTTACGATATCGTCTTTCGCGCCGCCCGTTTCGTCGATGACAAGATGACCGCAAAGCCAATGGTCAGCATGTATTTCAACGGCAAGAAAGTGCATACGGAAGTGAGCATCGAAAAGATATGGGGCGGGCCGAACTCAGGACTGGATGGAGGAAATGACGATGGAAAGGGCATCACCGACCAGCCCGGCGGTCTTAAACTCCAATGTGAAGGTTTCGATGTGCGTTACCGCAACATCTGGATCAAGGAGCTGAACCTGGATGCAAAAGGGACTGATTTCTGATTTCACGCACCGAAGCCACGGTCTGTCCAACTGCTTGCCAGTCCGGTTTTCTTACCGCACATTAGTTGCGTGAGGGGGTCTCCAGTTTTACGCACGCTTTTGGTAATCGTCATGATCACTGCCTCGGGATGGGCGTTTATGCAAATCACGGCGAAAGCGGTCCCGCTTGCCAAGCAGAGGCCGGAAGTCCTTGCGCCGAATGAGAAGGAGCGGATATCCGCAAGCTACTTTCTGACACTTTCAGCGGCGGCCTCAGGAATCGAGCTGAATGCAAATGCAGGATTGGTAAAGCTGGAAACCAATTCATCGGGAATTTATTCGGGTATCATCAGTATCGATTCACGGAGCCCTGTTGCGGCTTTAAAAGTGGTTTGGAAGAAAAATGAGGCTGCCCACCGCTTCGCAAAGCTGGTGATTGAGGCGGAAGGGGAGGCGACCTTCACTCATGTGTTCGATGGGGCAGGGGACATAAACGATTTCGTGGAGTTGCCGTTTTGAAAGACGAATTGAATCATGCCCATCACGAGGGATGCGCCCATCACGGGCATCATCATGAGCTGGTGATTGACCAAGTCTCGGTGGCATATCGGGATATTCTGGCCTTGGACAAGGTATCGATGGCGACCTCCTGCGGAAACCGGGTCGCGCTGATCGGGCCGAACGGGGCGGGGAAATCGACTTTGCTAAAAGCGATTGCCGGGCTGGTTCCTAGGCGGGGTGGGGAGATTCTTTGGCGGGGGACTTCGGTGCGGAAATGGTCGCGGGAATTCGCCTATCTCCCGCAAAGGGAGGAAATCGATTGGTCCTTTCCGATCACTGTCAGGGGACTGGTGGACATGGGGCGGTATCCGCAGACCGGTTGGTGGCGGAGGTTTTCCGATGAAGACAAGATGGCAGTGGATGTGGCGCTGGATTCGCTGAAATTGAATGATCTGCAGGATAGGCAAATTCGCGAGCTTTCCGGCGGGCAGCAGCAGCGGACTTTCCTTGCGCGGGCCCTGGCCCAGGAGGCGCACGTGTTGCTTCTGGATGAGCCATTTTCCGGGCTGGATCGGAATGCGGCCATGTTGCTCGGAGATTTATTGGCAAAACTGGCGGGGGAGGGGCGGCTGATCATCGCTTCTCATCATGATCTGGTTTCGGCACGGGTGCTGTTCGATGAAGTGCTGGTTCTCAATACAAAGCAGTTGGCTTTCGGGTCGATTGAGACGGTGCTGACGCCGGAAATGATCGCGGAAACCTTTGCGGTGCCTGTCTGAAAATATTCCCATGTTCCAAGAACTTCTGAGCAATCCATTTTACCAGCGCACGCTTGCGGCGGCGGCTTTCATTGGGTTCACGAATGGGTTTTTCAGCGGGTTCGTGGTGTTGCGGAGGAACGCGCTTTCGGTGTCGGCCCTATCACATACGATGCTGCCGGGAATCGCAGTGGGGATTTTACTGACAGGGTTTTTGAGCCAGTGGAATGCGTTTTTCGGGGCGATGTTCGCGGCGCTTCTGGTAGGACTCGGATCGGTCGCGGTCTCGAGGGGGAAACGGGTGGCGCAGGGGACGGCGTTGGCGGTTTTATATACGGCGGCGTTCGCTGCGGGGGTGGCGATTCTGCCAAAACTGGATACGCGCTCTGAATTGGAGCATTGGCTGTTCGGAGATATTCTCGCGGTGGGTAATTCGGACCTCTGGATTGCGTTTTCCATCGGCTCGGTGATTTTGCTGGTGACGAATCTTCTGATGCGGCCGCTGTTGCTGACTTTGTTCGAGCCGAATGTGGCGGCCGCTCAGGGAGTGCCGGTGCGGGCGATGCAGTATCTGATTTTTGGCCTGCTGATAATGGCATTGGTTTCCTCGCTGCAAGCGGTTGGCTGCGTGCTTTCAGTGGGCTTGCTGGTGACTCCGGCAGCCACGGTATCCCTGCTGACGGATAAGACTTCGGCTTTGTTTTGGGGCGGCGGGCTGATCGGCGGGATTGGTTCGGTGGCGGCGGTGGCGCTTTCAAGTCCGCTGGGAATTTCTCCAGGACCGGCGATTGTGATTCTCTTGGGAATTCTGTTTATTTTAACCTACCTTCTAAGTCCGAAATACGGTCTGCTGTTTCCGAAGAAAATTTCTCAAAAGCACTCATGAATGATCTCTCCCAGAAACTCTCCGCCGCTGTTGCATCCGGAAAACTCCTTGAATGCGCACGGGAAAATATCCTCTCATTGCTGAACGGCGCTGCGAGTGATCTGCCTTCGCGTGTTGTAGAGGAGCTGCTGGCTGCCGGGAATTTTGATGAGCTGAATGACCGGTTTTTCAAAACCCTGGCGTTCGGAACGGGAGGTCTCAGGGGCCGCACGATTGGCCGGACGGTGACCGTTGCCGAGCAGGGTTCGGGAGGGCCAAACGGGAGGCCGGAATTTCCATGCATCGGCACTGCAGCGATGAACTATTACAATGTTTCACGGGCGGTGCGCGGAATGATTGCCTATGTGCACGCTTTTGTGGCGGATGGCGACAAACCGACATTTGTGTTTGCGCACG
>JACMMB010000010.1 GCA_014379305.1 Akkermansiaceae bacterium | reverse complement strand
AGAATGCTTGCAGACGAAGTCTGCTCCACGGAGAAGATGGTGCATTTCTGCAAAAACGCTCCGGTCAGGGATATAATCGTCGTCACGGAGAGCGGAATGCTTCATCGTTTGAAAAGGGAATGCCCGGACAAGAATCTGATCCCAGGACCCACTGACCGTTGTGCCTGTGCCGACTGCAGATATATGAAAATGAATACGATGGAGAAACTCCGCAATTGCCTGCGCGATCTCTCACCTAGAGTCGAAATGGAAGAGGGAATCCGCAAACGCGCTGAAATTCCGTTGCTTAGAATGTTGGAGCAATCGAAGTAACCGGATGCTGAAAATGATTTGCCAATCGTTGTAAGACAAGTTAGGTAATTACGTTGTCCATGCGTTATAGGCTCCAACCACTATGAAAACCCCACCCAAACACAAAGTCACCCAAGGTTTCACGTTGATCGAATTGCTTGTTGTGATCGCCATCATTGCGGTTTTGGCAGCCGCAGGCTTCGCAGCAGGTAGAGCCGCGATGGAGAAAGCAAAAAAAGTAACCGCTCAATCAGCTGCGACCAGCCTTGCGTCGGCAGTAGAGCAATTTTATTCCGAGTATAGTACACTTCCAGATCCTACAGGAACCGGCACTGCCGACGCCGCATTTACAACCGAGGGAACAAATGGAGTAAGGCTTTTGGAAATACTAAGTGGAAAAGAAGCGGGGACAGATCCCCAGAATTTTCGAAAAATCAACTTTCTCAGTGTTAAGGATGCAAAAGGTAATGCCGCCAATTACAGGGACGGGATATTTTACTCCGGGAATACCATCGTGGGACTTCATGATCCTTGGTTCCGCCCGTATACGGTCACTTTGAATCTGGACTATAATGAGACTCTCACAGTCAGTCCTGGAAATCCGATACCCAACCAAACCCTGAATGGCAAGAATGTGGCTGTATTCAGTCTGGGCGTGCCTGCAGGAAATAATGCCAGCACCAAAACACTGGTTAAGACATGGTAGAATCAATTTCAGAATGATTGAAAATCAAGTTTGATTTACAATTCATTTCAGATAAGATTTTGGGATGAAGATAATCGTCCTAGTCGTGATTTCTGCGTGCTTGTTCTCGTGTAATACCTCCATTGGAATCTGGCGTGATACAAAAGCGGGATTCAACTGGAGCCGGAGTAAGATTCAAGGGGCGGGCGGAAATGGGGGACAGGATTATGAAGAAGGTGCGCCAGTTTACTAAGCGAAAGCACTATTCCCAACGCCATTCTTTCAATATTTCCAGTTGGATGATGACAGTCGGAATCGAAAATGATAAAACAACAACATGCTAAAGTGCATCTATTGTGTTCGTAAGCTTCCTCATTTGAGTTCAGATGATTTCAAAAATTACTGGCTCAATCAACATGGTCCGCTTGTCAAAAGCCATGCGAAGACGCTTGGAATGAAGCGTTACGTGCAGAGTCACACGATCAACGAGCCTATGCTGAATGCGGCAGCCCAGCAGCCACGGGGAATTACGGAAATGTATGACGGAATTACCGAGGTGTGGTGGGAGAGCGTGGAGGCCTTGGCGGCTCCTTTACAAACACCGGAAGGACAGGAAGCTAACAGGATTCTTTCGGAGGACGAGGCGCGCTTTGTTGATTGCGCCAACTCGGCAATCTTTTTTTCCATCGAACACACCATCTTTGAGTTTTAGCGACGCGATGTTTAAACGTATGATCAAACTGAGTTGGGCCCTTATTTGGCTTGGAAGTATGAACATTGTATTTGCCAATGGCTTCTACATTCCCGTCCAAGCACCAGAAGCCACCGGTCGGGGAAACGCTTGGCTCGCCACTGCGGATACCGCAGCGGCTGTTTATTACAATGCAGCAGGCTTGACCCAAATGGCAGAGAGCGAAATTTCCCTGGGAATCTATTCCGTTAGACTTGGAATTGAGGCGGACACGCCTTTTGGGACATTTGAGAACAACGCTTCATGGGCATTGATCCCGCAAATTTACGCAGCGCTTCCCATCAGCGAAAAAACGGTTCTGGGTTTCGGTCTCAATACACCCTTCGGCTTGGCAACCGAGTGGGATGATCAGGTTCCCTTCCGCCAGCTTGCGATAGAAACAAAATTGGATTATCTAACCGGGTGGTTTGTCGCAGGTCACAAAGTCACGGATACACTCTCAATTGGAGGAGGCTTTGGGGTGCATCGTGCCGATGCAAATCTCAGACAGGGGATTAGCTTTGCTCCGGCAACCGATTCGTTTCGGTTTGAGGGGGATGATGAGGCGCTGAGTTGGACTCTTTCCGCACGATGGGAGCCATGTAAAGAGCATGCAGTCGGCTTGGTTTACAGGAGCAAAGCGGATTTCAACCTGGAAGGGAAAGCCAGAACAGTCCCATATATTCCGGGATCCGAGAAAGCTTCATTGGATTTTCTAACACCCGCAACAGCTGCAATCGGTTATGCTTACAGGCCTGATGAAAATTGGGTTTTCGAAGCCAATCTCGAATGGGTGAATTGGGACGAACTCAATGATCTGAAAATTTCCAAAGCCTCCGGGCCCGCAATTCTGCCGTTCAGATGGAACTCCAATATGATTTACTCTTTGGGAGCCACCCGATTCTTGGAAAATGGATGGAACCTGAGTGGTGGATATAACTACATTGAGAATAGCCAACCGAACTCAACTTTCAACCCTGGTATTTCCGACGCCGACCGGCATTGGCTCAATGTCGGAATTGGCCGGAAATATGAATCAGTGGAGTGGAACTTCGCTTACCAGTATGCCTTTTCAGATCGCGTGGTGGAAGGTTCGCCATTCGGTATCGCGGATGGCAAATACAAGTCGCGGTTCCAAGGGTTAATGATGAATTGCCGCTGGTCTTTCTGAAGCAAGAGGTTGGCCAGGCATTGAATGTTCAACGCAGCTTCTCAAGGACACGCTCAGTCTCCTGCGCGCGATAAGATGAAGGAGATATGGCATAAAATTCACGGAATTCCCGATTGAACTCCTTTTGATTTCCAAAGCCCAGACGCTCGGATACTTCTTTGATGGGGTACCCGCCACGTAGCAGATTTCTTGCGTAAACCATTCGTTCGGATTTAAGCCATTTTTTTGGACAGACTCCAATGGTGTCAGTAAAAAGACGGCGGAAATGGCGCGTTGATATTTCCAAGACGCTACAAAGTTTATCCAGCCGATAGCCGCACTCGTGGGCAACCTTGTAAAGGGGAATCAGCCTGCTAGATGAATATGCGTAAATCGGCATTCCATCGCATTGGATAATTTTGGTTTCCTTTGAACGCTCCACCATAAGAAGCTGCAAAATATATCAATATGACTAAGAAATCAAGTTTTTTACAAATATACACACATGTCTTACAATTTTTACAAAATTCCAAGGGCGGCGGAAACCAAAAGTTCGTCCTCAATCAACCATTTGGCGACTAGAGAGCCCGAGGTGAGTTCCGAATCCGTTTCTTTCATCATCCTCGGACTGATGGAAAGCTGCAGTGTTGCGGCACGTTTACGGGACACGGTATATCCGGCATCGTAGATCGACATGATTGCCGCAAGAGTGGCCATGGCATGGCGGGATGTTTCCAAGGTGGATTCATTTCCAAGAATTGCCTGAAGCATGGAAGGTGTCGGATCGGTATCCGCCTTGAGCTCGGTCTTTTCATCGTTTGAAGAGACATTAGAGGCACCAGCGGCTCTGAGAGACCCAGCCAAATGATCGACACGTTGATCATAACTGCCCTGGCCAATGGCACGGGGAAGTTCTTTTTCAAGTAGGGATGCAAGATCCACCTGTCTTGAATGCAACTTCGCCAAATCAGGGGTGGAAATGACGTTCTTCGGCTCCGAGGCAAAGTCTGGAGAAGATATTGCCAGCCTTACAAACGATGCGATTGCCTCAGCCGCATTCGCTGAAGGGATGGATGAACATACGGGTACGAAAGCAAATGCCGCGAGTCGGTTTGCAAGCAGGACGTTTCCAACAGCCAGCATTTTTGCTCCCAAGAGCGCATCACGCTCACGTTTTACGATGAAGAATTCCATTGACCTGCGGAGAGTTATTTCCAGCTCGGGAATATCCCAGGGCTTGGTGATGTAGCGGAAAATTCCACCTTGATTGACGGAACCGATAGCCGCATCGATATCCGCATAGGCGGTGGAGAGGATTTTAATCACTTCCGGGTAGTCGGCTGCGATTTTCGAGAGAAAACCCACGCCAGTTTCGTTTGGCATCCTTTGATCCGTAACAATGATTCCAATTTCGTTGGCATGTGCGCGGAAGACTTCGAGAGCATGCACCCCGTCCTCGGCTTCAAGTATCCAGAACTTACTACCGAAGAGACGCTTGAAGTATTTCCTGGAGTTCGCTTCGTCATCCACGAATAGGATGGCGTGGCGCTGGTAGTCGTAGGTGTCGTTGTTTGGATTCATAATAATAAATGGATTCGGTCTCCGGGACATCCCGAGATGTAAAACATGCTTTTTACTGTCAAGATTGGGAAGTGGGAAAGAGGAGGCTAATTTGTGTGAAATCACCCGGCCGGCTTTCAACATCAATTGAAACCCTATGATTTTGAAGAATTTGGTGGGTGATGGAAAGTCCCAGACCCATCCCCTGGCCGATTTCCTTGGAGGTGAAAAACGGGTCGAAAATTCTACGCACATCCTCAGGAGGAATGCCGATTCCATTGTCTCTCACAATGATGAGTGCTTTACCACCTTCATCGACCATGGTGATATCAATTGTTCCTTTGAATTCCGGATCTTTAGCCTGCTTTTCGTGGATGGCATCGATGCTATTCTGGAAAAGATTGATAAAGACCTGCACCAGTTGGTTCGGATTCGCCATAATATCCGGGCATGCTTTTTTAGCAAAGTGAATGCTAATTTTCGCACTCAGCTGGTGGCTCATCATTCGGATTGACCGTTCCAGGATTTCTTCCGGATTCATGGAAATCTGGGGAGATTCCGATTTTTCGTCCCTGGTGAATTGACGCAGGTCGATAACGATCTGGGAAACCCGTCCGACTCCTTCACGGATGTCATTGAGAATATCCTCATACTCCGCGCGCTCATTTTCTGGAAGCAATGGTGTATATGTGGCCAATGCGTGAAGGCCGGCGTTGGCATAGTTGAGCGGATTATTTATTTCGTGAATAATCCCCGCGCTCATACGGCCAAGAGCGGAGAGTTTTTCGTTACGGAGCATCTGAACTTCATTCTCTTTGATTCGCTCCAAGGCGACATTGAGTTCCTTGTTGATATCGACCATTTCTCTACGGAAACGACCCATTAGAATCTGATTGCCCAGCCTGAGTCCAAGTTCGGCGGTTGAAAAGGGCTTTGTGAGAAAGTCGTTGGCGCCTGCTCTCAAAGCATCCATTTTGGTTTGTTCATCGGCTCTGGCCGTGAGGATTATGACGGCCGAGTCGCGTGTGGAATGGTTATCCCGAATCCGGCGGCATACTTCCACACCATCTAGTTCAGGCATCATGTGATCAAGGATGGCGATTTGTGGCTGATGGAGCTTGGCAAGCTCGAAAGCTTCCGCTCCGTCGGAAGCCTCGATAACATCGACATTCTCCATTTGCATTACGAGGAATCTGCGAATATCCGGTTCATCATCGGCGATAAGGACCAGAGGTTTTGCACTGCTTTCGCGGGGACCGATGTTCGGGCTGGAGTGAATATATGCCCCACGGGATGTTTCCGGCGATCGGCGGGATTTCGAAGGAATTGCCAAAGCCGCCTTGCGATGAAGTTCCACGATGCCCCGGCCGGTGGATACCGTTTCATCGGAGTCTTCAGAATGCTGTGCATATTCGATGGGAAGATAAATATTAAAGGTAGTCCCACGGCCAATCTGGCTGGTGACGCCGACAGTGCCTCCCAATGATTGTGTGACGGAGTGAACTAGAGCCAGGCCGATGCCCGAACCTTGGAACTTTCTGGTGGACGAAGTGTCAACTTGCCAGAAACGATCAAAGATCCGTTCGAGATTCTCAGGTGGGATTCCCACTCCGGTATCCTGGATCGACAGATCGAGTTTTTTGTTGGAAATTTTCAAATCCACATCAATGACACCTCCGGAAGGGGTGAACTTGATAGCGTTAATGACAAGGTTGAGAATGATTTTATCGAACTTATCCCGGTCTAACAGTACGTTGGGCGTTTCCGAATCGCATGTCCAGAGGAGTGCTACGCTGTCATTTTGGGAAACATGCCTGAGTGATTTCATGAGCCCGTCGAAATGGGATTGAATCGGGGTCGGCTGGAAACTTAGCTCCGCATGCCCTGTATCGAAACGGACAAGATCCAAAAGGTCGTCGATGAGTTTCATCAACCGCAGCCCGTTTTGGTCGAGCAGCTTGAGCATTTCCGAAATTTCGGAATCGGCTTTATGAAAATTGAAGGAGCTGGTGAGTTGCTCGGTGATGCCGAGCATGATGGTTAGAGGAGTGCGCAGCTCGTGGCTGATGTTGGCGAAGAAACGTGTTTTAGCCTCGTCGAGTTCCCCCAGTCGTTTGTATTGGGAGCGTAATGTTTCACGGGACTGCTCAACTTCCGCGCGCAATGTGAATTCGCTAAGCCGCAGGCGCTCGTAATAGTAACTTCCGAGAATGACAAAGACCGAGGTGACAAAGAGGAAGTAGCTGTTGTTAAATAAAATCCGGAATTCAGATGTCTCTCGTGAGAATGCGACACTGACGAAATAGCAGACGGCACACGTAATTGTCATGACCACGGACCGCCCGAAATTCCATCTCAGTAGCAGGGATAATCCAACCAGCACGAGATTCAATCCGGCGTAATAGATTGAGTTTCCTCCGCCTGTGGAATAGATCATCAGGCAGATGGAGATGATCGGCAGAAGAGCGATGCCGCCGGCGATAAATTCAATGTGTTGTCTGCCGCCGGTCTTTCGTAGATCCAAGAAGATTATGATAAGCAGCACGCTGCAGACGATCCGGATGATGAAAAACAGCTTCAGGTAATCCGGAAAAACGATGATATCCAAAGTCCCGCCTGCCAGCATGAAGATTGCGGCGAGTGCGGCGGCACGGCGCGAGTTCAACACAGACAAGGTGCGCTCGTATTCCCTGAACTTGTGCAGGACAGCATCGGGATTTCCGGCCGGAGATGACTCAGCGATTGCCAATTTCTATTTCGAGGAAGAGGTTGACTCCTGTTGCATCCTCTTGCACCGAGAAAGAGGTGACCGGTTGGTTGTCAGGGATCAGGTCTCGCATTTCATTCTCGTTCCGATAGATCAAATTCCACTCCATTACATATTCCATCCATGCCTTGCGCGGATTGCTGGCAGCGACGTTGGTGACGATCACGCGTCCTCCAGGGCGGACCATGGTGCAAAAAAGCTCAACCAGTCTTTTGCACACCCGTTGCGAAAGATAATCGAAAAGACCGGCACAATATACGACATCGTAGTTCGTGAAATCCGCCTCACCCCCTTGGGTTGCGGCCCGAAGCAGCTGATGCACCGAGCGTTGGAAGTAGCGCACATTGGTCTCTCTGGCTCCGCTCATTCTAGCCTCGTTGATGCGCGCCCTGGTATATTCGAGCGTCTCCGCGTTGAAATCCAGCAGGTCGATTTCCGCGAGATCGCTTTCTTCGCATTCGCGTAGGAAGCGCTGCACTTCCACCGCCGGTCCGCAGGCGAGGTTGAAGATCCGGGTCTTGCCTTTGGAAAGCCGTTTCTCACATTCGCGGCGCAGCATCTCTACGAGAAAATCGATGCGGTTGCGGTGGGCGACGACTGGCTCGGTATTGAGCAACGCGAAGTTGAGGATTTTCGCGAAAGCGGACGAACCCTCGTATGGATCGCGCAGCATCATGTTGACCATTTCGTAATCCCCGGCATAGCCGAGAGGTTTGGTGTAGGTTCTGAAGAGGAAAGGCGAGCAGAGCACGATCGGATGGAGCTGTCTGCGGACATAGGATTTATGCACGGAAATTCCAGCTTCATCGACATCCAGCGCGACCATTTCAAATCGTTCCATTGAGGGAATCACCTCCTCAATGACCCGGTCCTCGACCTTGGAAAAAATCTCTCTTTCCATCTCTTCGCGTCGTCTGGTAACGGTGGTTCGAATACCCACATCAATGCCTGTCAGCCAGTGCTGCACTCCTGCGAGCATGCTGGCGAGATCTGCAACCACGATTTTGAAAGGATCCTGAACCTCGTTCCCGACTTTCCATTCGGTCATGAAATCGGCGAACTGTGATTTGAGATCGGTATTGGCACCTTGCTGGCCAAGCTCGTTGGTGATTCCGGCAAGGAAATCCACCTCGACCCATCCTTCATCAAGCATTGCCTCACACACCAGAACTATGCCGGTATTCAACAGATTGCTTACGACCGCCTTGCCATTGTAAAGCAGCCTGCGTGAGGCCATGATGCGGAAGTCGGACAAAACCTCAGACAACTGTAGAATACTGTATGGGTTATAAACCTCAAAAACGACCGAGTAGCGCTTGATGCGGAGGAGGTTGGCAGTCAGCTCGGTGCCTTGGCTGTTGCGGCAGGTGATAACGCTTTGGGATGATTTGGCCTGATTGAGATCCATGATTGCGACTTGTGTCCAACATCCTGCTGATTACACCTGCTTACACAAGAGATTGATTCATTGCTCCTAATAATTCACGAAATTGGCCGATTTTGGGAAACAATGGCCGATTTAGAGAAGTAAAAGTTCTTTTAAATCAGAAGTTAATGGTTACTTTAATGGTTACAGATGCTTTTATTCAGGGCAACCTATTAAATCATCTGTGACATATCCTTAGCCTCGATATTTTATCGTGATCGAAGTGGCAATATCCGGGGGGAATTTGCCATGAGTCCGATAAGCAATTCGAAGGCACTTTGAGGATAATGTGCAATACGAAGTGCGGGCTGGCAACGGCCCGCGCTTTTTTTTGCACGATACCCAGGCTTCTAACTTAGTCAGCACATGTCTCGTATGGAACCCGAGGTTTGAAAACCCGCGTCATTTCAACAGTGGTCGGAAACATCTCGCACAAGATATTTTCCGCGCTGACTCCACTTGCCAAGTCGAAGAGATGTGACTAAATCTCAGCACCATGAAACAACGAATTACGCTAATTTCCTTCCTTGGCCTGGCCATGCTTGGCTCCTGCAATGCAGAAAAACCCGCTGCCGCCGGTAGCGACGCTAAACCCGCCGTTAACGAAAAGTCTAACAAGGTGCGACTGAAGACCAATCTGGGTGAAATTGTCATCGAGCTCAACGCCGCTAAGTCCCCGATAACCGTAGCGAATTTTCTCAAATACGTCGGCAACAAACATTATGACGGAACCGTCTTTCATCGCGTGATCAATGAATTCATGATTCAAGGGGGCGGCTTCGCTCTTGACGGGGAAAAGCTGGTCGAAAAGAAAACGGGTGAAGGCATCAAAAACGAGGGTCAGAATGGGCTGAGGAATGAAGAAGGCACCATCGCCATGGCTCGCACGAACGATCCCGACAGCGCGACCGCACAGTTTTTCATCAACGTAAAAGATAACGCGGCATTGGACTATCCAAACAACGGCGGATATGCGGTTTTTGGTAAAGTGGTCGAGGGCATGGATGTGGTTAAAAAAATCAAAGCCGTCCCGACAGGAGCCAAGCCTTTGGAAATGCGGCACCCCACGACTGGCCAGACAATTTCCTCTGAAACCACCGATGTGCCCCTCGAAGTAGTCGTGATCAAGAGCGCCATTGTCGAGTGAGCTGGCTTTTCGAACTCACATGCAACTCTGGATCTGCCCGCTGATCGCCTTTCTCGTAGGTTCGATACCATTCGGCCTGCTGATCGCGAAATCGCAGGGAATTGATATTCGTCAGCACGGCTCGGGAAATATCGGCGCGACCAATGTGTTTCGCATCGTCGGTAAAAAATATGGCCTGCTGTGTTTGTTGCTCGATGCATTGAAGGGCTTTATCCCGGTCGTCATCGCCTTGAATCTTGTGCGTATTGAGGGAAATGCGCCGGCCTTTCCCATGTCGTTTCTCGAACCAACGGCGGAGAGATTTACCGTACAGCTGGTGCATGTAATCACCGCCCTTGCGGCTATACTTGGACATAACTATTCACCTTGGATTCGTTTCAAGGGCGGGAAGGGGATTGCGACTTCGGCCGGAGTCCTGATTGCGCTAATGCCTGCTGCGGTAGTCATTCTTATCCTGGTATTTGTCGTGACCTTGATCATCACCCGATACGTCGCCATTGCCAGCATTGCCGCGGCGATTTCACTGCCGATCATCACTCATCTTGGTGCCCGCTTTCACGGGCGCTGGGACAATGGGACATGGAATATTCCGCTGTTCTTTTTTTCCCTGCTAATCGGAATTCTTGCCATCTGGAGGCACCGCTCCAATATCATCCGGCTCCGGGACGGTACCGAGGATAAATTTGTTTGGGGTGCCAAGCCGGAACAACCCACCCCGTGAACTTCTCTTCCGCAGCCATCATTGGATCAGGGTCTTTCGGGACCGCGATCGCCAAGCTACTCGCTCCAAAACTCAATTCCGTGATGCTGATCGGGCGTGACGGGGAAGTCGCGGCAAGCATCAATCGGGAACATCGAAACTCCCTTTATCTCAAGGATATCATTCTTCCTGAAAATGTCTCCGCAGGGACAATTACGGCACTCGCCGTCGGTCACCCATTGATCATCTTTGCCGTGCCAACCGCCGCCACGCGCAGTTGTGCGGTGGAATTGGCGGCGGCGGATTTACCCGTGGACGCGGTTCTGCTCTCTTGCGCGAAAGGCATCGAAAAAGGCACCGGGGTGCGGATGAGCGAAATCTTGCGGGAGGTCTTTCCGCAAAATCCGATCGCCGTGCTTTCCGGCCCGAACCATGCCGAGGAAATCGCCATTGGCCAGGCTACCTGCGCGGTGATCGGCTCTCAGGATTCGATGGCGGCGGACGCGCTCCAATCCCTTTTTACCCTGTCCCATTTCCGGCCTTACAGGAGCACCGATCTGGCAGGTATTGAGTTGGGTGGAGCGATAAAAAACATCTACGCGATCGCCGCTGGAATCTCCCATGGACTTGGTCTCGGCGATAACGCGGTCGCCGCCTTGGTGACGCGGGCGCTTGCGGAAATGAGCAGGCTTGGAACCGCGCTTGGCGGTGAAGTGGAAACCTTCGCCGGGCTTTCCGGCGTTGGGGATCTGATCGTAACCTGCTTTTCCGAACATTCCCGAAACCACCGTGTCGGCTTGGCTTTGGGACAGGGGAAATCTCTCGCAGAAGCCACCCAGGCCCTCGGGATGGTGGCCGAGGGCGTGCCGAATACCCTCTCGATCCATCAGGCCGCTCGCCGTGCGTGTGTCCGGACCCCCATCATCGATGCCGTTTATGCCATCCTTTATGAAGGAAAATCCGCCCAAATTGCCATGATGGAACTGCTCTCCAGAGACACCCGGACCGAGCACGAATAGCAACCTAGCCCGCCCGAGCCATCGCAATTGATTAGGAATGCTTCTGATATCTGTCACGCCTCTCAAACTAGCCGCATGAAAGAAGCCGCCGCCCGCATCAAAATCAACAAGCTGCTGGAAAACGCAGGCTGGCGGTTTTTTGCAGATTCGGGCGGTCCCGCGAATATCCAATTGGAGCCGGGCGTGAAGCTCGTTTCCAAGGCCCTTGATGATTTCGGCGAAAACTTCGAGAAGACGAAGAAAGGTTACATTGATTTCCTCCTTTTGGAAGAGAAGGGCTTTCCGTTCATCGTCCTGGAGGCAAAGGCGGAAAGCCTGAGTCCTCTGACCGGCAAGGAGCAGGCCCGGAAATATGCACGGTCCCAGAACTGCCGCTTTGTTATCCTCTCCAACGGCAACCTCCACTACCTCTGGGACCTGGAGCGCGGCAATCCCAACATCATCACCTCGTTTCCGAGTCCCAAGTCGCTCGCTGAGGCACGGAAGATTGTGCCGGACCGCTCCAAGCTCATCGAAGACCAGGTCGATGACGACTACATCGCCTTGACCCAACGGCCCAACTACGCGGCGGAAGCCGGATGGATCAATCCGTCTGAGCGCCCGGAGTTTATCCGGGTCAACAAGCTCCGACTGCTGCGTCCCTATCAAAAGAAAGCGATCCACGCGCTCCAGCGGGCGGTGAAGGATGGAAAAGACCGCTTCCTCTTTGAAATGGCCACCGGGACGGGGAAGACGCTTACCTCCGCCGCCATCATCAAGCTTTTCCTTCGTTCCGGAAATGCCCGCCGCGTCTTGTTTCTGGTGGACCGGCTGGAGCTTGAAGACCAAGCGAAAAAGGCCTTCACCGAGCAACTGAAGAACGATTTCAAAACCGTCATCTACAAGGAGAATAAGGACGACTGGCGGCACGCGGAGATCGTTGTTACCACCGTTCAATCGCTGCTCTTCAACAACAAATATCAGACACACTTCTCTCCCGCCGATTTCGATCTCGTCATTTCCGATGAGGCCCATCGTTCGATCGGCGGCAACTCCCGTGCCGTCTTCGAATACTTCATCGGCTACAAACTCGGCCTCACCGCCACGCCGAAGGACTATTTGAAGAAGTTCGACTGCAAGAAGCCGACCACCCGCGATCCGCGCGAGGCCGAGCGGCGGCTGTTGTTGGACACCTACCGCACCTTCGGCTGCGAGAACAGCCAGCCGACCTTCCGCTATTCCCTGATCGATGGCGTCAAAGACGGATTCCTCATCAATCCAACGGTGGTCGATGCGCGGACGGACGTCACGACGCAGTTGCTGTCTGACGAAGGCTTTCAAGTCACCTTCACCGATGACAACGGAGAGGACCAGGAGGAGAGCTACAAGCAACGGGAGTTTGAAAAGCGTTTCTTTTCGCCGAAAACCAATGCTCTCTTCTGCAAAACCTTCCTCGAAAACGCATTCCGCGACCCCATCAGCGGCGAGGTAGGCAAGTCGATCATCTTCGCTGTCAGCCAGAACCACGCGGGTAAGCTAGCGCAGATCCTCAACGAGATGGCGGACCGGATGTTTCCCGGGAAATATCAATCTGACTTCGCTGTGCAAGTCACCTCCCACATCACGGACGCGCAGCAGTTTACCAACAACTTTACCTACAACACCCTGCTAGGCAGCGCGAATTTCATTCCCACCTATAAGACCAGCAAGGCCCGCATTTGCGTGACCGTGGGAATGATGACCACCGGCTACGATTGCCCGGACCTTCTCAACCTGGGACTTTTCCGCCCGATCTTCTCTCCGACTGACTTCATCCAGATCAAGGGACGCGGCACCCGCCAGCACGATTTCAGCGAGGAACTTCACGACGAGGCGCTGAAAGCGACGATTTCCCATCCGAAGAAAACCGCGTTCAAGCTCTTCGACTTTTTTGCCAACTGCGAATACTTCGAGGAGGAGTTCAACTACGACGAAGTGCTGAAGCTCCCTCCGCCCAAACCAAAGGGCAGCGACACAGTGAGAGACCAAGGCCCGGTGGCCGTGGGTGGCGCGTATGAGCACCTCGGCGCCGATCGCGTCTCGATGGTCAAGGAAGAGACCATTGGCTACGGGGGCATGAAGATCGACCGCATGTTCTTCGAGAAGTTCGAAGACGTAATCCGCGCCAATGACACCGTCGCCTCTGCTGTCGAATCGGGGCAGTGGGACCGCGT
>JACMMB010000077.1 GCA_014379305.1 Akkermansiaceae bacterium | reverse complement strand
GGCTTCAATGAGCGTGGCGAGATTCCATTTGGTACTTACGGGGATCAGGTCGGATCGCTCGGCTTCGGTGGAGCCGTGCAGACTTACCGCGAGGCGGTAGGGACGATTCTCCTGCGCCATGCGCAGAATGTTAGGCACGAAACCGACGGTGCTGATGCCGATGCGGGCGGCGCCGATTCCCGATCCGCGCAAGTCGCCTACAATGTCCATGGCTTTCATTACGGCTTCGTAGTTATGCAGGGGCTCGCCCATCCCCATCAGGACGAGGTTGCGGAGGCGGCGGTGGGGATGGCTCGCAGCGAGCGCGCGGCGCACGTGCAAAACCTGCGCGACGATTTCGCCAACCGTGAGGTGACGGACAAACCCCATCTGTCCCGTGGCACAAAAGACGCATCCCATCGCGCAACCGGCTTGTGAGCTGAGGCATGCGGTGAACCTGCCCTGATAACCCATTAGAACGGTTTCAACGACTTGGCCATCAGCCAGCCGGAGCAGGAATTTGCGGGTAAGGCCATCGCTGCTGTGGATTTCTTCAGCTTGCGCGGGTTGATCGATAAAATAAGATTTCTGCGGACCGAAATGTTGGACAACCCATTTTTTCAGCGGGGGTAGAAATTCGATCCGAGCGAGATCGGTGTGACATTCGCGATGGACTGCCCGCCACAGTGCCTTTGCGTGGTGGGCACTTAATCCATCATGCACAAGGACATTTGCCAGCTCGGCGAAGTTCAGATTCAGGAGTGACTTGGCGGGAGATTTCACGGCTCAACTGGCAGTGCGCGGGGGACTTCTGGAGGAGCTTCGAGCGGCGTTGCCTTTAAAATAGTCGGATCTTCAGGGATGACCGTGGCCTTTGGCGGAGCTGGCTCGGGGCTCATTTCAGGATCGACCTTGGGCCTTATTAAAATTGCTTTTGGAGCTTCCGCTTCCTCCGGCATGACTTCTGCAACCGGCTTTGCTTTTGGAGTGACCTTTATCGGTTCATCCGTGGGCGGGCTCTTGCGCATTTTAATTTCGACACGCCGGTTCGGCGCTTGGGCATCCGCATCGCCTTCGTTGATCAGGGGGGCGGATTTCCCGTAGCCACGGGTGAAGATTTTATCCGGATCCATGCGCATGGATTTGACGAGGTATGTCTTGACCGCGTCCGCACGTTTTTGGGAAAGCTGGATGTTAAACTCGTCGCCGCCGACGAGATCGGTGTGGCCTTCGATCCAGCAATAGAGATTTGGATTCCTATCGATTAGCAAAGCCAGTTTCAGCAGGCCGATTTTAGCGCTTTCACGTAGCTCGGAGCGGTTGAACTCGAAAATGAGATCGCTTGGAAGCAGGGTTTTTTTAGAAAGAAGCAGGTTGGGCGGGAGGTCAAGAAGCTGATCGAGGGACTCAATGCCATCGAGTTTTCCGTTCTCCACCAAGCCGTTGTTGCCACGTTTGATGAGATCTTCGGTGAAATTCGTCATTTCCTCGTCATCCAATTGAACCGCGCCGGGATCGACAGTGATTTGACCTACAGCAGCGGGTTTCAGCTCGGCGTCCATGCTGCCGAAGTCCGGCAGATCCGCTTCGAGATCGTAGTTGGAGGAATTTTCCGTGGCGGGGGCGTCGAGTTCCCCCTCTGCAAGCGGATTGGACATTTTCAATGCATACTCCGGGTCGACAACGCCCGGAGAAATATCGATTTCCTGATCTTCAGGCAAAAGATCGAGTAGATCGACTTCTTCGAGCAGGGCTGCGGATTCGTTCGGTGGCGTCACCATTTCCTCGGGTGGGAGAGAAGCCTCGGGCTCATAAGGTTTCACCTCGATCTGCCGGATGTTGATTTGACCGGTTGAAATCTCTTCGGACTGCTGACCACCGAGCGCGATTTTCACGTGATCCAGAACGAAGAAAACAAGTATGTGGAGCAGAATGGAAACCAGCATGGCCGCAATCGCCCATTGCCCGAGATTATCGGGCCCGGGTGAGCGGAAGGCATCCACATCGCGGGTGTCGCTCCAGCGATACTCCTGTTCCATGGCAAATACCATAACCTATGCGAACAGACTGGCAATGCTGGAAAAACCCTCTAAAACGGTAACGGCATTCAACGTGCTAAATCAAAAATCTAATCTCCCAACACCATGCCTGCTAAAAAAACAACGAAGAAGGCGGCGGCCAAGAAGGTCGCTGTGAAAGCTCCTGCGGCTAAGAAAGTCCCCGCTAAAAATACCCAGGTCAAAGTTCCGCCCAAGAAAGCGGCAGCGAAACCAGCGGCAAAAACTTCGGCCAAAAAAGCGATTGCCAAGCCGGCAGCCAGGAAAGCGGTACCTTCTCTGGATGCCGTTGCGAAGGCAGCGTATCTTAACTATCGCAGCCGCATGGAGCGGGGTCTTCCAGGTGATCACGACAGCGATTGGCTTGAAGCCGAGCGTTCCTTGGGAAAATGATAGAACCACCCAATGATCTACAGGGATTCGCAAAATAAAAAGCGACCTTGGGATTTAGCTATTGTCAAAGTCGTGGGGAAATAGATAGTTCGGATATCTTGATTAAAAGCGTTGTCATTTGGCCGCCTTTTGATGGCCTCGCGTTAATCGATGGTAGCCTTGCAGGCTCTCCCAATTGCGAGTCCTCTATCTCCTTCCCGTTTCATTTTTCCCTGATTCATCAACCACAAACCCATGAACCCCCGTATCGAGGCCATGCAATCCGCACTTTTTGAAGACACCCCTGTTGCTTCTCCTATCCCGCGCAAAAACCGCCGCCCTTCCAGCAGCCAGGCGATTGAGGAATTCGGACTCAAAGCTCCTTCCCAGATGGGAAAGAACTATGTTCTCGACACCAATGTGCTCCTTCACGATCCGGCTTGTTTGGAACGCTTCAAGGAAAACCATATCTGCATTCTCCTCGATGTTTTGGCCGAGCTGGACAAATTCAAAAGCGAACAGACCGAGCGGGGAGCCAACGCCCGCCGCGTTCACCGGCGGCTGACTGATATTTTTTCCTCCGCCACCGTAGTAACAGGCGGTGTCGCAACAGCGGGCGGCGGAACGATCCGCCTGGTGATTTACGATCCTTCATCCTGCCCTGACAACTCGGAACAATTGCGCCAGTTTTACCGCATTTTTCCAGATCGCGAGCGGGTCGATCACCGTATTCTCGCCGCTTGCTTCCTGCTCAAACAATACAACCCCGACGGTCAGGTCGCGCTGGTCACCAAAGACATCAACCTCCAGCTCAAGGCCCGGGCGGTCAGCATCGAGTGTCAGGATTATCTCAATGACAAAGTGGATGCCCGCGAGGTTTCAAACTACGAGGTGCGGCGGGTGGATGTGGATTCCGCGGAGCTGCACCGATTTGCCAGCAGCGGCGACCTTGAAATCGATGCCGACCGTTTCCTGGGAACCGCGATCAACGAATACGTCCTGCTTTCAAGCGGGGAAAAGCAGACAATCCCCGCGCGACTTCAATACGATGGGAGATTCGTCCGTCTGAATATCCCGGAGGTATTGAAAATTCCCGATGGCCAGACGCTCAAGCCACTCAATCTCGGCCAGCGCTGCCTGATCGATGCGCTGCTGAACCCGGAAATTTCCCTGGTGACGTGTTATGGCCACGCTGGAACCGGTAAGACCTTGGTCGCTGTTGCTGCTGGCCTGCATGAAATGTTCAACCGGAAATACAACGGCATCACCGTCAGCCGGCCGGTGGTGGCCATGGGTGAGCAGCTCGGTTTCCTGCCAGGCTCGCTGGATGAAAAGATGCGGCCATGGCTGCAGCCGATCCATGATGCGCTCGATCTGCTGATGCGTCCGAATATTCCGCTCGGCCCGAAGCGGAAACAGCAGAAGCCTTCGCTTCCCGGCAATACGGTCACGAAAAAACCTTATGAGATTCTGATGGAGCAGGGGATTTTGGAAATCGAAGCTCTCTGCTATATCCGCGGACGCTCAATCCCCAATCGCTTTTTCATCCTCGACGAGGCCCAGCAACTCACCCCGCAGGAAGCCAAAACCATCGTCACCCGCATGTCGCGCGACTCCAAACTTGTCCTCGTCGGCGATCCCGCGCAGATCGACAATCCCTACGTGGATAGCCGGAGCAATGGTCTGGTCTATACCCGGAACCGGCTGAAGGGCCAGCGTTTCACCGCCCATGTCGCCCTGAATCGCGGCGAACGCTCGGAACTTGCTGAGGCGGGCGCGCAATTGATGTAGGTGACCGAACGTTGGACAGCTATTTCACCAACAACAAAGCCGCTGGAATCCCAGCGGCTTTTTTTGAGCGAATAACGTAAAGGAGGCTTAACCCTTGAAGTTTTTGGCGACTACATCCCAGTTCACCACATTCCAGAATGCATCGATATAGGCAGGGCGTTTGTTTTGATAACTGAGATAATAAGCGTGTTCCCAGACATCGAGACCCAGGATCGGGGTGCTTCCGCAGCCGCCGAATTTTTCGCCCATGATCGGGTTGTCCTGGTTTGCGGTTGAGCATACAGCGACCGTGCCGTCCGGCTTTTTGCACAGCCATGCCCAGCCGGAACCGAAACGGGTCACCCCGGCGTTGGCAAAATCCTCCTTGAATTTGGCGAACGACCCGAATGCGGAATCGATGGCCGTTGCGAGTTCGCCCGAAGGTGCGCTTGCGCCGCCCGGTGCGATGACTTTCCAGAAGAAACTGTGGTTCACATGGCCACCACCGTTGTTACGCACCACGGTCCGGATGTCCTCGGGAACCGAGGAGAGATCGGAAATGAGCACTTCAGCCGCTTTTCCTTCGAGGTCTGCTTTGCCGCCGACAGCACCGTTGAGCTTGTCGATGTAAGCCTGGTGATGCTTGTCATGGTGAATCTCCATCGTCTTCGCATCAATGTGGGGTTCAAGTGCGTCGAAGGAATAGCCAAGTTCTGGAAGTGTGTGTGCCATAATGGTAAAATTGGTTGTTTAGTTGGTTTGAGTTGTCGTATCGGGTTGCGGAAAGCATTCTCCCGATCACCAACACAAGAACGCCAGCTTGCCCAACCCGCAAGCAGAAATCCATTATGCCACCGGAACTCGAGCTTTACCTGCCCCAAATCATCACCGCGGTCGTCGCATTTTTCGTTGGCTGGCTGCTGACATGGCTGGCAGCGGGGAGCCAGAAAACCGCGCTGGCCGAGCGCTTGAAAGCCGAGGAGCGGCGAACCACCGAAACGGAAGCACGCCTGGCCAACGCAGCTTCGGATGCCCAGCGCAACGAGATTGAAGCCCAAACATATCGCAACCAGCTCGCGGAAATAAAAAGCCGCCTTGAAGCCGAACGGGAAGCGGCGCACGAAAAACAGGCATTGCTTGAAAGGGCGGAGGAAAAACTCGGCGATACTTTCAAGGCCCTTTCCGCAGACGCCCTGAAAGGCGCTTCCGAACAATTCCTTCATCTCGCCAAGTCCTCTCTCGCCTCACAAACCGAAGAGGCGAAGGGCGAAATCGAGAAGCGCAAGCTTGCGATCGAATCCCTGGTAAAGCCCGTCGCTGACTCCTTGGGAAAATTCGAGCTGCGGATTGGTGAAATCGAAAAACTCCGCGAAGGTGCTTACTCGGAACTGAAAGAACAGGTTCGCGCGCTCGGTTTAGGCCAGCTTGGCCTGCAGAAAGAAACCGCCGCTCTGGTCAAAGCCCTGCGCCAGCCAACCGGCCGGGGTCAATGGGGGGAAATGCAGTTGCGTCGCGTCGTCGAGCTCGCCGGCATGCAGGAGCATTGCGATTTCAGCCTACAGACCTCCTCGACCAGCGACGAGGGCAAGCGTTTCCGTCCCGATCTCGTGGTCAAACTTCCCGGAGGAAAAACCATCGTGGTGGACTCGAAAACGCCCATGGACGCCTATCTTAATGCCTTGGAAGCGACCGAGGATCCCGAACGCGACCGTTTCCTGATGCAGCACGCCCAGCAGGTCCGCACACACATCCAGCAGCTTTCCTCCAAAAAATATACGGATCAGTTCAGCGACACTCCCGAGTTCACCGTGCTGTTTCTTCCGAGCGAATCCTTCTTTTCCGCCGCCCTTCACTCGGATCCCGGACTCATCGAGCGCGGAGTGGATCACGGGGTCATACTCGCCACGCCGACGACCTTGATCGCTCTTCTCAAAGCGGTCGCCTACGGCTGGAGACAGGAAGCGCTGGCCCTGAACGCCAAGGAAATTTCCGCTTTGGGCCGCAGCATGCATGAACGCCTCGGCAAGCTTGCGGACCACTTCGCCAAACTCGGAAACTCGCTCAATAGCGCGGTGGAAAATTACAACAAGGCCATCGGCTCTTACGAAACCCGGGTGATGATTACCGCCCGCAAATTCGAAGACCTCAAGGCCGCCCCCGAGGGAACCACCCTGCCCAACCTGCCCCTCATCGACCGAACTACCCGCCCGCTCATCGCCAATCCCGATGTCGATCTCGAAGCGGACGATGACTTCGCGTTCGTCCCGGAACAAAACACCGCCTCCAAAAATGCCGCGAATGATCTGAGATCCGCATTCGGGGATTTTTGACGGAAAACCCCGAATTGAGGAGATCCCAGATGCTGGACAAATCGTATTTGCTCGGCGAGCATCCGCGCCCATGTCCGAGTTAGGGAAAGCGTATGAGCCGCAGGCGGTTGAGGAAAAATGGTATGCCGCATGGCTGGCCGCCGACTGTTTCAAGGCTGATGAAAGCTCCACAAAGGAGCCTTATTCCATCGTCATACCGCCGCCGAATGTCACCGGCATCCTCCATCTCGGCCATGTCCTGAACAATGCGATCCAGGACATCCTCGCCCGCCGCGCTCGGCAGAAGGGGAAGGAAGTCCTGTGGCTTC
>JACMMB010000076.1 GCA_014379305.1 Akkermansiaceae bacterium | reverse complement strand
TTGGTAAGAGTGGGTAATGACAAGTGGGTAATGCTCATCAACTGCAACGGTGACGCGAAATTTGGAAGGCTTCCGATAATTCCAGGCGGCGGCACGGTGCTGGTCGAGATCGAACGCAAAGTTCAGCAAGCCGAGAGCGTAGAGACCTATGAAAGATGGCTATCTGGTGGTTTGTCTGCAGGAGAGTTGGCAAGTCTACGTGCCGGTGGAATCTCGAATGATCTCAACCAAAATGGTAAATCTGATCTGCTTGACTATGCGTTTGGCGCTACGACCGCATTTGACCTGCCCAATAGCGATCCAATCTGCTCACTGGTGACCAACCCGGATACCACACGGCACTTGGCAATCACTTTTGATCGGGCACTCGGAAGGTCGGATTCAAAAATTGCAGTCGAAATTTCAGACGGCTTGGCATCCTGGTTAACCGGCTCGGTTTACGCCATCGGCGCGGACACGCCCGATACCGGACTTACCACGGAGGTCAGTCGTGTAAACATGGGCAGTTACGAGCGGATCACCGTAGCGGACAAAAGACCAGCTATCGGGACACGTTTCATGAGGATAAAGGCGACGACAGGTCCAACTCCGGTTCCAAGTCCCGCTCCATAACCGCAAGAGGGGTCTTCTCAGCCACTTCTGACGAGAGCTAAGCGACCTACGGCGTAAGTCCTGCAGGAATTCGTTCAGAAATTAAATGCCGAATCCTGTGGAATGGGTGTTTCCCTGCTGGATGACGAGGTCTTGTTGCAAACCCTGTGGACTCACACCTTCAAGGGTTTCAGACCTACATTTGCTGACTTTGGCTGCTTCCAACGACGCGTGTTTCGCTACTTTCGACACCCGCATTCCGGCAGAAGCGGTTGCAGGAGGTTGTGCCGCACTGGAATTGATCCCGGTGACTTGAAATCATGAGGTCGATCCACGCTAGCAAATTCTGATAAGCTTCGAGATCCGGCTTGAATCAGCGGCAGTCATAAACCCCTCTCCAGCTCACACCGCTTTTTCCACCTCGATCATTGTCTTGAGGATGGTTTCCCAGGTTTTCGGTGTTTCGAGAACATCGTTTGGAAACATGCAGCCATCCCAGCAAATGTGCCTGATGCCCCGGGCCTCGTAATCCTTGAGCCAATAGCCCGCACACTTCGCGATATCCAATTTCCCATTCGGGTCATCGGCTTGGCAATGACGGCCGGTTTTGTCATGGGAGCCGGTGCCATGGACCGAACCATCGTTTTGGGCGACGTGGAAATCGATGGTCCAAGGGCGGAGCGCATCGGTCATCTTGCCATAGGCGGCCCAAAATTCCGCATCGGAATACCCTGGTTTTAGCAAAGCCGATTCGGGCGCGTTGTACCCCAGTAAATAGAGATAGGTATGAGCCAGATCCGCTTGGAAACCGACGGTTTCCGGCATTCCGACAGCTTCAAGGGTCTGGATCATGATCTCCCAGGAATGCATCCCGCCCCAGCAGATTTCTCCTTCGGCTGCCAAGCGCTCATTCGAATCGGCGGCGATTTTACCGGCTTCGCGAAAGGTCTCGGCGATCTTCTTGGTATTTCCCACGGGATCTTTCGACCACTCCTCGACTCCGCCTGCGGTATCGATGCGGATCACTCCATATTCGCGAACCCCGTGTTCGTTGAAAATTTTCGCAATGCGACACGCTTTCTCGACGGCGAGAATGAATTTTTTACGATCTTCATCCGTGCCAAAAGCGCAGCCTCCCACCGTGCCCGGCCAAATGGGAGCCACCAGCGAACCGACTTTCAGATTTTTCGCCGCGATTTGGTCCGCAATCTTCCGCAACTCCGTATCGGATGCATCCGGATCGGTATGCGGATGGAACAGGAAATAATCAATGCCATCGTATTTCCGACCATCCACCTCAGCGGCTGCCGTCAATTCGAGCATATGTTCCAGGGAGATCGGCGGATGGTCTGTGCCGGGTTCTTTCCCGACCAGACCCGGCCACATTGCGTTGTGAAGTTTAAGAGAACTCATGGGTCTGCCCGAGTTTTCAAGCCTGCCGGGAGCTTGTCAAACAACTAAGGCGAAAGGCGTGATTCAGAACGAATCCTCGCAGCCTGATGATTTCAGGCTCTTACCAACGCAGCTATGATCATCCGATATACCTTGGAGCGCGATACCCTGATGCCGCATGAGAGTTCATCAAACGTGATCCCCTTCAACATATCGAGAGTCTCATTGGCAATCATCGCAGGCAATACGCTGGCCATTCTCAAGCGCTTCGGGCGCAGTTCTTTGGCATAGGCGAAACCTTCCCCAACCCATTCGCAAGCGACTTCCCGCCAAAGTGAAAATTCCTTCATCAGCGCCTCTTTATTGCCTGGATCCGCGACCGGGAGGTAGCATCTCCCCATTTTGAGATCCTTTGGCAAATCCCTTAAAATATTCACCAGCTGCAGGCCTTTCCCGTAGCGCTCCGCCTTCCACAAAAGCTTTTCCGGCTCACAACCGGCAAATCCCTTCCCCATGGTCTGGAACCCAAGCTTCGTCCAAAACACGCCCACGCATCCCGCCACCCGCCACGTGTAATCCTCCAGTTCAATTCCATCGGACAATGACACGGTGGATGATACCTCCGCGCCAAACCTCTCCAAATCGAGCTTTTGCCCGCCAATAATCACCCGCGTCAGCTCCCGCACCAGCTCCATTTCCCCATGCGCCAAGCCCCCCAACAGCCCCATCACTTGCGGATGATTCTCCAATAATAATTTCTCCTTGGGATCCGGGATCCCCGCGAGCAATTCCACGGGCCAGTCCGTGCATTCGATTTCCCCATTCACCTGGCCCAGCAGCGACTCCAGATAAGCCATCCTCAGGCAACGATTCAAAACCGCGGAATCCGCGATGGTGTCGCTCGTCCTCGCCAACAAATACCCCACGCTTGCCGCCGTTCTCATCGGCTTTGGCAGCAACCTCAAACTCAAATAAAATGACCGTGAAACGCCCTTTAAAACATCCGTTTCCAGCTCCGCGCTCATCACTCATCCATCGCCAGAATGCGCCCGCAATTCTCACACTGCGTCACCTCTTTTTCCCCCTGCACGGCGATTGCGGTGGAGGCAATCACCTTCATATGACAGCCCGTGCACTTGCCGTCCTTCAAGGTCGCAATTGCCATTCCGTCCTTTGATTTCATCAACCGCTCGTAAAGGGGCAGATGGTCTTCGGAAACATTTCCCAAAAGCTTTTCCCGCTCGGCTTCCACCTCCGAGACCTGCACTTCCATCCGCGCATGCCGCTCCTTGATGGTCGCCAGATCCTCGTCAACCAGTTTCCGGGTCCTCGCCAGCAGGGCTTCCGCTTCGGTCAGCTTGTTACGGAAAACATCGACCTCCTCCATGGCCTCAAGCTCCTTCGTTTCAAACGTGTCGAGCTCCTTAGCGTAGCGGACGACTTCGTGCCCCAAGGCATTGTATTCGTCATTCTTCTTCGTCTCGAACTGCTGCACTTTGAGCCGCTTGATTGTGGTCCGCCGCGTCTCCGCATCCATCTCGATCTTCTTCACCTTGAGCTCGACCTCGCGCAAGGCGTCGTGAGCCTTCTTCACCGCTTCCAGATCACCCGCCAGCTTCGCTTTCGCCCGTGCCTCATCCAGCGGCAGCTTCACCAGATCCTTTCTCAGGGAAATCAAACGCCGGTCCCTATCCTGTAAAATCAACAATCCGCGAATCTCATCCAACATGCAAAATCCCTATCCCCGTGCCGTGGGCTCCGCAAGCACCGCTTGTTCTTCATTTGCATTCCGCCGCCTGCGCCACGTCCCTCGCGATTTGCTGTCGCAAGGATTCCACTGAGTCAAATTTGATTTCCGCTCTCAGGAAGCGTTCGAATTCCACTCTGATGATCTTCTTATAAAGATCACCGGAAAACCCCGGAATATGCACCTCCAGCAATCGCTCATTGCCGCCAACTGTTGGCCTCATCCCCAGATTTGCCACGCCATGAAATTTTCCATCCACCTTCACCACCCAGACTCCATCCTTGGGTACCTGAAGGTCTCCCAAATGAATATTCGCCGTCGGAAATCCCAGCTCCCTCCCCAGTTTCCGACCTTCCACCACCATCCCGGAAACCTCATACCGGCGACCCAGCATCTTTTCCACCGCATCAAAATTCCCATCCCGGATCGCCTGCCTGATCCGCGTGCTGCTGATCCGTTCACCATCCCACATCACCGGAGCGACCGCCTCCAGGGAAAAGCCAACTTCCCGACCCATTGCCCTTAGAATTTCAACATCACCGAGACGCTTGTTGCCGAACCTCCAATCCTCTCCCACCGCCACGCTGGACACATTTCCCTGTGCAAGATTCCTGACGAAATCCACGGCCTCCATCCTGGCAAAGTCCTTATCGAAATGGATCACCAGCAGTCCATCCACTCCGAGTCCGCGCACGATTGCAGCCTTTTCTTCGAGCGTTGCCAAAAGCGAGTTCGGAGCTTTTTCCGCAGCGATCACCCTGATCGGATGCGGCTCAAACGTGACGACAAAAGACTTCCCCCCTTCCCGCTTTGCCGCCGCTACGGCCCGGCCGATCACCGCCTGATGACCGACGTGCACCCCGTCGAAAACCCCCAGAGCCAAATGCAGCGGCCCATCCTGCGCCGCCAAATCCTCCATCCTGTCGATCCGTATAGGCATCTCTCAATCACGCTCCCCGCATGAGGGAAATTTCGGAAAGTGAAATCAACGCATTCAAAAGCATTTCCGGATCCGCTTCCTTGAGTTGCGCGATCGTCACGGAGCGTTCCAAAGTAAACTTGCCGGAATTTGTCCGCCGCAAGGCACTTAAATGCGCCCCGCAACCAAGTTTCTCACCAATGTCGTTCGCGTACGTCCGGACATAGAATCCCTTGGAACAATGCACGCGAAAGTCCACCTCCGGCAATTCCACCCGCCTAACTTCATAGCTGGAAACGCGGACCGGCCTGAGCTTCCGTTCAACTTCCTGGCCCTTGCGCGCCAATTTATACAGCGGCACACCGTCCATCTTGATTGCGGAAACCATCGGCGGCAACTGCTCGAAATCGCCGGTGAATTCACTAAACACCTTTTTAATATCCTCTTCGGAATAATTCCCAACCTCGCGCGTTTCCAGCACCTCGCCTTGTTTATCCTGGGTGCTTGTCCGCTCGCCGAGCGTCAGCGTCCCCACATAGACCTTGTCCTCGCTCATCAACAGATCCTGGATCTTCGTTGCCCGTCCGACCACCAGCATCAGCAGCCCGGTCGCCATTGGATCCAGCGTCCCGCAATGGCCGATCTTCTTCGTGTCCAGCGCCCGCCTCGCAATCGCAACCACGTCGTGCGAGGTCATGTCTGGAGCCTTGTCCACCAGCAGCACGCCACTCGGTCCGGTATATTCTTCGACCTTCTTCTTACTCATGATATCAAAATAGAAAAATCAAACCCGCACCGCAAGCGCCTCATCAAGGGCCGCCAGAACCTTTACCTTAACCGCTTCTATCGGCCCCGCCGTGCGGATGCCTGCGGCGAGCGCATGTCCGCCACCTCCGAATTGCTGCGCCACCTCACAGACATTCACCCCCTTGTCCTTGGATCGCATCGAGACACGGATTTTACCGCCTTCCAGTTCCTCGAAAAATACCGCCACCAGCACGCCGCGCACGCCGCGAATCAAATCGATTAGCCCCTCACTGTCATCCGGCATGAGCTTCAATCTTACCCGCGTCTCATCCCTCAGTTCCCAGTGCGCCAGCATTCCATTTTTGGAAATCTCCAGGGTATTTAGCAGCGCGCACATCAGCTCCAGCCTGCGATACGGATGACTGTCATAGGTTTCCGCATTGATACGGCCGACCTCAAGCCCCCGCCTCACCAAGTCGGCAGCCATCTCGTAAGTCTTCGCCGTCGTCGATCCATACTGGAAAGAACCGGTATCGGTTGAAACCGCCACATAGATCGCGTCCCTGGTCTCTTCGAGAAATGGCAAATCCAATGCCATGATGAGCTCATATAAAATCTGCCCTGTCGCCGGGCTGGTCGCGTCGATCACATTCAAGTCCCCATACCCGGGATTGGAAAGATGATGGTCGATATTGATCCACAGCTTTGCCCTGCCCGACGCATGAAGCGCACCCTCTCCCAGCCTTGGCTTTGCCGCCGTGTCCAGGGCGATTGCCACCTCAACGTCAAAAGGCTCGCCAGGGGGCCTCGTCACTTTTTCCGAACCTTTCAGAAATTCCAGGCTCTCCGGCACGCCGTCCTCATTGATCAAATAAACCGTCTTCCCCATTGCCAGCAACGAGAAACCCAGCGCGAGCTGCGAGCCGATCGCATCCCCGTCCGGCCGCACATGGCTCATGATCACAAAACTCTCATGCCGTGAGATGGCATCACCTACCTCGACGAACTTCCCCCTCAGTATTTCCTTATCAAAGTCATTCATCAAAAAAAACCGCGTTCGAAGCGCGGATTCTTACCAGCTCCACCTTCGAAGCAAGGACAAACCCGAAACCATCCACCTGGCAGCTTTCCTTCGACAATCGGACTTGCCCAAAACCCATCCCCGGTTCATCTAGCCGCGTGCGCGACCTGTTAGCCAACCCAGCCTGGCAAGAAGAGGATCTTGGCATCCCCTTGCCCGATTCCACCCATGCCTGCTCCGTCTGCCTCCCCACGTGGGAGTCCGTCATCGGCTATGAGGAAGGCAGGGAAAAAATCACCCGCCGCATGCGCACCGGCTACCCCCGCTTTTTCCGGCACCCTACGGTCGAGAGGCTGTTCGATAACGCCCGCTCCGAAGTAGCGTCCGAAGGCGAGGAAATCCTCATCCTCCCGACCCGCATTTCCGTCCAGCGCGCCCACCGTTGGCTGGAGCGGCAAGCCGAAACCGCCGTTCGCATTACCTCATACAATGGCCTGCAGGCTCTCGTTTTCCCCGCCAAGGCAAAATCAATGGCGGATGCCTATTGGCGTTTTTCCGGAGAAGTCGTCTCCTCCCGCCAAGCTCAGGACTTCATTGATGGAAACCTTCGCGAAGGCTCCAAATCCCACCTGCTCTCCCGCGCCATCGCCAAATTCAATGGCGGCGACCCCGAGCATACCTTTATCTTTTCCAGTGGAATCGCCGCCGGCCTCGCCGCGCTCCGCGCCCTCCCCGGACTGCGCGAAGGGAAAAAAACCCTCCAACTCGAATTCCCATACGTCGATACCTTGAAAATCCAGGATCGTTTCGGACATGGTGTCGTCTATCTGAACGAGGCCTCTGGAGAATCATTTGACGAAGCTCTCCAACGCATCCGCGCCGGTGAGTTCGCGGGCGTCTTTACCGAGATTCCGTCCAATCCGCTGCTCCGCACCATCGATCTTCCCCGCGTCGCCGAGGCCTGCCAATTCTCCAATACCCCCTTGGTGCTGGACGATTCCGCCACCGGACCGCTCAACGTCGAAGTGCTGCCGTTCGCCGATATTCTCACCTCCTCCCTCACCAAATGGATTTCCGGAACTGGAGATGTGATGGCCGGATCCGCGACGGTCCGCGCGGATTCCGCGTTGGCCGAGACCCTTCTCGAATCCATCTCCGCCGATGCCGCCGAGTGCGCGCCACTCTATATCTCCGATGCGGAAGTCCTCCTTTCGAACATCAAGGATTACAAGCAACGCAACGCCGCCGTTAACGAAAACGCCGTCAAGCTTGTCAATTTCCTGAAAGACCATCCGGCGATTGCCCGAATATGGCACCCCTCGATTACCCAAACCGCCAACTACGATAAAATCCGCCGCCCGAATGGAGGCTACGGCGGACTCTTTTCAATTGCGCTCGGCAACCCTAAAAAAACACCCAAGGTTTACGACAGTCTGCGCCTTTCCAAAGGCCCTTCCTTCGGGACTCCGTTTACCCTTGTCTGCCCCTACACCCTCCTCGCTCATTATCACGAACTCGACTGGACCGAAGACTGCGGAGTTCCCACGAATCTGCTTAGAATTTCCGTGGGTATCGAACCCATCGAAACACTCATCCACGCCTTCTCCGAGGCTCTCGCATCATGAGCTTTCCTGGTGACGGCACCGCGAAAGACATCATTCGATCCAACAACCATAAGACATCCGGAAGAAATAACAGCCCCGAGGATGATCGTTGACGCCTTCAATATTTACGCCCAAGATTTCCCGGCAACCATACGCAACCCCATATAACCATGACTCTAATTCGACGTTTCCTCAGCCTGGCCCTCGCCGCCTCGCTCATCTCCACGGCCGGCGCTCAAGACGCCAAACTTAAAATCGCGACTGTGGATATGCAGGAACTTTTCAAGCAATATTACCGCACCAACGAGGCTCAGAAGCAGATCAACGTCGAGCGCGCCCGCATCCAGAAAGACAACAACGAGCGTCTCGCCCGCATCCGCGAACTGGAAACCAATCTCGGCAATCTCAAGAAACAGATCGAAGATCCGTCGATCAACGATTCAAAAAAACAAGCCCTCTTCAAGGACTGGCAGATGCAGCAACAGGAAGGCATCGCCCTTGACCGCGAGCGCCGGGAATTCCTCCAGCGCCGCAACCAGGCTCTCAACGAGAAAATGGTCCAGCGCATGAAGGGCATCCTTGAGGAAATCCGCAAACTCGTCGAAGAGCAGGCGAAAACCGACAACTACGACTACGTGTTCGATAAATCCGGCCTCAGCACTTCACAGGTGCCCTTCCTTCTCTACACCAAGGATGCCACCGATATCACCGCTGGCCTGCTCAAGGATCTAAACAAGGACGCCCCTGAGGAATCCGCCCCTGCGGAAGCGGAAGCGACTCCTGAGGAAGCCCCTGCTCCTGAACCTGCTCCGAAACCGAAAGCAGCCGAGTAATTTCCGACCCCGTTCCTTTGGCAATCAGCCTAAGTCTCTCCGAACTCGCCAGCCGCATCGATGGGAAAATCATCTGCGGCAAGGCGGGTTCTCTTTTTTACGGCATGGCCTCACTCGATACGGCAGGGCCTTCCGATATCAGTTTTCTCGGCAACGAGAAATACCTTCCTCAATTCCATGCCACCCGGGCCGGCTCGGTCATCGTCCCCGAAGGATTCGAATTTAAAACCGACGGCCCCGCCTTGATCGCGGTTTCCAATCCTTCTCTCGGCTTTGCTGAAGTCGTCCGTCACTTCGCCGTGGAACCGAAACCATTCACTCCCGGCATCCACCCCGGCGCACATGTCGCTCCCACCGCAAAAGCCGATCCCGGAAAAGTATGCATTCATGCCGGTGCCGTCATCATGGACGACGCCTCCATCGGCGAAGGAACCGAAATCTCACCGAACGCAGTCATCCAGACAGGCGCATCGATCGGGAAAAACTGTCAGATCGGAGCCAATGTCACCATCCGCGAAGGCTGCATAATCGGTGACCGGGTCCTGATTCAACCTGGAGCCGTGATTGGTTCGGACGGCTACGGTTACGAATTTTCCGAAGGCCGCCACATAAAGATCGACCAGGTTGGCATCGTCGAAATCGGCAACGACGTCGAAATAGGAGCGAATACCACGATTGACCGCGCACGCTTCGGGAAAACCATCATCGGCGAAGGCACGAAAATCGACAACCTGGTCCAAATCGCCCACAACGTCGTCCTCGGAAAGCACTGCCTGATTGTCTCGCAATCCGGCCTCGCGGGCAGCTGCAGGATCGAAGACCACGTCATCGTCGCTGCCCAATCCGGCATTGCAGGCCATGTGGTCATTGGCGAAAAAGCAATTCTCAGCGCACGCAGCGGGGCCACCACCAGCCTGCCAGGCGGCATCACTTACTCCGGCAAGCCCGCACTCCCGATGAAGGAGGAGGTCAAACTCCAAGCCCACGTCCGCCGCCTCCCAAAAATGCTTGCGCGTATCAAAGCCCTTGAGGCAGCCTTGCTTAAATCCTCTTCCACCGATCTCTGATCATTTCCAACTTTTCACCTCCACCACCATGTTCGACTTTTCCTGGTTCTCACAGCCCGATGCCTGGGCCGCCCTGCTGACCCTCACTTTGCTGGAGATCGTCCTCGGCATCGATAATATCGTTTTCATCTCCATCCTCGTGGATCGCCTGCCCCCGGAGCAACGCCCCAAAGGCCGCACCTTCGGCCTTGGCCTGGCGATGATTACCCGGCTCTGCCTGCTTGCCACCATCTCCTGGATCATGAGCCTCAAAGCGGTTCTCTTCTCAATCCCCATCCATCCGCTCTTCTGGAACACATTTCCCTACGCTGCGGAGCATCAGGGACAGCTTGGCATCAGCGGAAAAGGGCTGATCCTGCTGGCGGGCGGATTTTTCCTCATCTGGAAAGCCACCAAGGAAATTCATCATAAACTCGAAGACCATGAGGAAAGCATGATCAACTCCAAGGCCGCGACCTTCGGTGCCATCCTCGTCCAGATCGCCATCATCGACATCGTTTTCTCCCTCGATTCCGTGATCACCGCCGCCGGCATGGCCGACCACCTCTCGGTCATGGCACTCGCCGTCGTCATCTCCGTCGGCGTGATGATGTTCGCCGCCAGACCCATCGGCGACTTTGTTTCAAAACACCCGTCGGTTAAAATGCTCGCCCTCGCCTTCCTCATTCTCATCGGCACCGCGCTCATCGCCGAAGGCTTCCATTTTGAAATCCCCAAAGGTTACATTTACTTTGCCATGGCATTTTCCCTCGGCGTTGAAATGCTGAATCTGAAAATACGGGCGCGGGAACTGGCCCGTCATTAACCCGGCTTGCCGACCCGCTTCCAGATCGGCACATCCAGCTTCAGGCGGTCAATCGCAGCGGCCAGAAACCCCAGCCCCTCGCCCCGGTGGGCGCTGCACACGCGGATATACAGCGAGGCCTCCCCCACCGGCACCCATCCCAGCCGATGAATGAATTCCACCGCATCGCAGCCATGGATTTCACCCAGCTCGCGTAAATGGTTTCCCAAAACCTTGCCCGCCATCGCTTCATAGGCTTCATAAAACAATCCCTCCAGAGCCTCTCCATGCTCCATCTCCCGGACAAATCCCCGGAACTCCACCACCGCCCCGATCTCGCGCGATCCGGACAATAAATCGGGAATCACAATCGGCTCATGCGTAAATAGGATATCCAGCTTCATTTCGGCATCCGCGAATTACCCTCCCGAAACAGGCGGCAGAAAAGCCAATTCCCGCGCATTTCCAAGCGCCGCATCCCAGCTCGCAAACTCACAATCCACCGCCACCCGCAGATTCCCAATCTCCACCCCCGGCGCAATCCTCCCCACCAACCCGCGCGCCGTCTCCCCTTCCTCGAACTCCACCACCCTTTCCGAGAAACCGAACGCATCCCGGGACTGTGCAAACGCCAGCAAAGTAATTTTCATCGCACCTGTTTTCATTTCACCACCCGCTCCGCCACCGCCGCTTCCCCCCTCGCAAAGCGACCGATACTATCCATCGTCGTCTCCGCGATCGCCCGCAACGCCTCCTCCGTCAAAAACGCCTGGTGCGAAGTCACCAACACATTCGGAAACGTCAGCAACCGCGCCAGCACATCGTCCTGCAACGCCGTCTCCGAATGATCCTCGAAAAACACCCCCTCCTCCTCCTCATACACATCCAGCGCCACCCCGCCCAGTTGTCCCGACTTCAGCGCCTGGATCACCGCCGCGCTATCCACCAGCTTCCCCCGGCTGGTATTGATCAGATACGCCCCCTTCTTCATGCGTGAAATCGACTCCGCATTCAGCAAATGATGCGTCTCCGGTGTCAGCGGCAAATGCAGGCTCACCACATCACAGGTCCGCATCAGCTCCTCGAAGCCCGCGTATTCCACCCCATTGGCCTGCGCCCACTCAACCTGCGGAAAAGGATCATAAGCAATCACCTCACAGCCAAAACCCCGGAAAATTTGTGCCGCAATCCTCCCGATCTTCCCCGTCCCCACAATCCCGACCCTTTTCTCGAAAAGATCGAAACCCACCAGGCCACCGAGGGAAAAATTCAACTCCCGCACCCGGTTATAGGCCCGGTGGATCTTCCGGTTCAGCGTCAGCAACAGCGCCACCGCATGCTCCGCCACCGCATGGGGCGAATACGCCGGCACCCGCACCACCGTCAGCCCCAGCTCTCCCGCCGCCTTCACGTCCACATTATTGAACCCCGCACAACGCAGCGCCACCAACCCCACCCCGATCCCCGCCAAAGCCTCCAAACACCTGCGGTCCACCTTGTCATTCACAAACACACACGCCGCCACCCCCCCTTCCGCCGTAAAAGCATTCGCCGCCTCCAACCGGAACTCCTGATAGACGATCTCCATCCCCCCTGCCGCCCCCGCAGCATCGAAATACACCCGGGCATAGGACTTGGTATCATAAAACGCCACCCTCCCCCGTTCCGGCAACTCATCACTCATGCCCGCAAACTATCAGGACCATGGCGAAGCCGCCATCCTCGTTTGTCCAAGGCACGACCATTGTCCCAGGCGGCTACGAAATTTCAGCCCCGCAGGAGTTCACACCTGCATTTTCTATCTGGCTGAAAGCATTCGTAATTCTCCGAAGGGCACTTTCCATGTCGCGGGAGGCATTCGGAATTTTCCGAATGGCATTTTCCAAGCAGCAGGAGCCATTCGTAATTCTCCGAATGGCAGTTGCAGTGCCGCAAGAGCCATTCGTAATTTTCCGAATGGCACTTTCCATGTCGCAAGAGCCATTCGTAATTTTCCGAATGGCATTTGCAGCGTTGCAGGAGCCATTCGTAATTTTCCGAACCCGTCCCCCGCATCAAAGCCATTTCATCCGCTTGAAAATAATCAACTGCACCACCGCGATCGCGGCCATGACCGCCATCAGGCCGATGTAGCCGTGCGGTTGATAAAGTTCCGGCATGTTGAGCGGCAATTTTTCCCCGCTTGGCGAAACGGGCGCGAAATTCATCCCATACACGCCTACG